>CAZIZD010000474.1:0-3193 GCA_964543615.1 uncultured Alcaligenaceae bacterium
CGTCGCCATGCGGCATCACGACGATGCGTCCGCCGGCGTCGCGCACGCGCGCGCCGTCGTCCACGCGCAGGACCGTGCCCGCGCCGACGAGACAGCGTTCTCCGTGCGCTTCCGCAAGCTTGCGGATCGAATCGAAAGGCTGCGGCGAATTGAGGGGCACCTCGAGGATGCGAAAGCCGGCATCGACGAGAGCGCCGGAGACGGCGTCGACTTCGCCGGGAGAGATTCCGCGCAGCACGGCAATGAGGGGCAGCGGATCGAGATAGCGGGTGATCGGGTTCATGCGTGCGTTAGGTTCCTAGGTCAGAGGCGTGACCATGCCGGCCTGCGCGGCGATGCGCCAAAGGCCGAACGCCGCCGCCTGGGCGGGCGCGCGCTCGACGCGGATGTCGGCGTGCCCGAGTGCCGCGGCATAGCGTGCCACCAGCGCGTCCTCGCCGATCAGGCGAACGCGCGCGCCGTCGTAGCCATGGCGCTGCGCGAACGTGCGCGCGTTGCGGATCTCGCGGCCGATCATGAGGCCCGACAGCCAGTCCGCGACCTCTTCGCCCGCGAGCTCGCCCATGAGGGCAAGCGTGCGCGCGCCGAACGCGTCGTGGGCGAGATTGCCCGGACCGAGCCCGCGCTCCACGCCGCGCGCGAAGGCGGGCCCGGGCGCCGATGCCGTTGCAGACCCCGCGGGTGCGACGGCGAGGCGGCCGAGGATGCTGTGCGCGAGCAGGACGTTCCACATCTCGCCGGTCATGAACGTCATGAAGTCGACGATGCGCCCGGCATCGACGCAGGCCCACTTGCTGTGCGTGCCCGGGAGGGCCAGGAGCACACGCTCCTCGCGCGCATCGACGCCGCCCACGATCTGCGTTTCCTCGCCGCGCATCACGTCAGGGACGCCGTGCGCATCGCGCGTGCTCGCGCCCGGCACGATGAAAAGCGCGTCGTCCGGCGTGCGGGCCATGCCCCCGGCGAGCGCCGCAAGCGGGGCGGGACACGCGATGTAGGGCGCCTCGACCCATCCCTGGCGGCTGCCGATCATGCCGCAGGCGATGCGCGGCGCGCGTTCGTCGCGCCAATCGCCGAGAAGCCGCGCAAGCGCCGCATCGAAGCGGCCATCGCTCACCTGCAGGATGCCGAGGGGCGCGGTGCGCGCCTCGATCACGCCGCCCGTCGCGGACATGCGATACGCACGGGCCGAGGACGTGCCCCAATCGATGGCGACGAGCGCAGCCGAGGTCAACGCCCGGATTCCCAGCGCGCGGCCGCCTCGTCGTCGCTCGCGCGTGCATCGACCCAGCGGGCACCCGAAGGCGTCTCCTCGCGCTTCCAGAATGGCGCGCGGGTCTTCAGATAGTCCATGATGAAGCGGCACGCGTCGAAGGCGTCGCCGCGATGCGCGCTCGTCACCGCGACGAGGACGATCTGGTCCGCGGGGCGGAGCTCGCCCACGCGGTGGATGACGAGCGCATCGAGGATGTCGAAACGCGCACGCGCCTCGTCGACGATCGCATGCAGCGCCTTCTCGGTCATTCCAGGATAGTGCTCGAGCGTCATCGTGACGACGTTCGCGTCGTCGTTCACGTCGCGCACCGTGCCGATGAAGGACGCCACCGCGCCCACGCGCCGGTCGTGGCCGCGCAGCGCCGCGATCTCGCGGCCGGCGTCGAAATCCTCCGTGGAGATGCGAACGGTCATCGCTGGTCACCCGCCTGTGACGGGAGGCAGGATCGCAACCTCGTCGCCGTCGCGCAGGATCGCGCTTCCGTGGGCAACGTCGTGATTGACCGCCACCCGGAAGGCCCGGCCGGGCGCGAGCTCGCGCGTCCATGGCTCGCCGCGCGCCCGCAACGCCTCGATCATCGCCGCGACGGTGCAGTCCGCCGGCACGGTCAGGCGTTCGCCCGGGCGGCCGAACGCCTCGCGCAGGCGCGCGAGGTAGACGAGTTCCAAAGTGACGCCGGCATCGGCGGAAGCGGAATCGGGCATTGCCAGGAACGTGGAGGAGGAGTCGACTTCCGGAAAGCGTACCACCGCGCGGCAGAGCGCCGGAAAGCGGCCATCCGATCGACGCTCTAGAAGCGGAACTGCAGCCCGAACTGGAGCTGGTCGTTCTCAGGCAGAAGACCAGTGGTGAACTCGCCCGGCAGGCGGGCGAAGCGCGCGTACTCGAGACGCAGGCCGAGCGCGGGCGTCATGTCGTAGCGAAGGCCGAGGCCGTAGTTGACGCCGTCGCGGCCGCGTCGCACGACGTCGCTGGTGAACCCCGCGAAGGACGTCGGCTGGGCGTCGGTCTGGGCGTAACCGAGGCGGCCGTAGAGGGACATCCGCTTGCGGAATTCCCAACTTGTGTAGACATCGACGTTCCAAGCCTTGCCCGCGGAATCGGCATCGGGCGCGAGGGCCAGGCCCACGCCACGGCGGGGTGTGGTGAGGAGCGGCTGCAGCGCGTAACGATCCGTGGTGCCGACCGCGGCCTCGACCGCGAGGTCGTTGGCAAAGCGGTAGCCACCGAAGGCGAGCGTGCGGCTCGCGTTGTCGTCGGCCACGGGCGAGGCAAAGCGGTTCCATACCGAGGAAGCGTTGGCGAGACGCAGGCCGACGGAAGCGCTGTCGCCATCCTGGCCGGCATTGCGCAGCGAGATGCCGCCGTAGAATCCGCTCCCGTCCGCGGCCGGGACGTCGGCCGCGGCCGCGCCACCGGCGACCGCCAGTGACAAAACACCAGAGAAGATTGTCGCAAGCAACTGTTTATCAAACATTTTTGCCGCCACCTGCGGGGCTCCGTCCACCGGGTAGAGGCCCCAAACTTGGGGTCTCGAACCTTGCTTTGTCCGTGACGCTCACCCGCAAGTTCAACGTACTCCGACCGCAAAGTGTCGTCAATCGGAAACACTATGAACCGCTGCATTCGCGAGGACGAACGTTGCGATTTCGTCGATGTCGTCGAGACCGAACACGGGCAGCGCAAGGCCCGCGAGTGCGTCCGGGGCGTCGGTGGCCACGCCACGGATCGCCGGATCCACGGGATGCAGGCGCGGCTTGCCCACGGCCGGCCGCCATATCTCGAGCTTGGGGATCGGCTGCGTCTTGTACCCCTCGACCAGCACGAAGTCGCAGGGCGAGAGCCGGGCGAGCGCTTCGGGCAGCGTGAGCTCGCGATCGCCGCGCAGCTCGTGCATCAGGGCGTAGCGCCGCGCCG
>CAZIZD010000475.1:0-3192 GCA_964543615.1 uncultured Alcaligenaceae bacterium
AACAGAAGGTACACGGCGTAGATGTTCTGCGGGTTCTGGGTGAAGAGCGTCGGGAACGGGTTCATGCCCTTCATGTAGAGGACGCCGATCACGATCGCCGTGATGGAATCGCCCGGAATCCCGAACACCAGCGCGGGAATCCACGCGCCGGCCAGTGCACTGTTGTTGGCCGCCCCGGACTCCACGATGCCTTCGACGTGGCCGGTGCCGAACTTCTCGGGCTCCTTCGACATCTTCTTGCTGATCGCGTAGGACATCCACGCCGCGATGTCGGCACCGGCGCCGGGCAGTGCGCCGACCAGTGTGCCGAGCACGCTGCCGCGCAGGATCTGCCACGGATACTGGACCGTCAGCGCCCACATGCCCTTGAACACGTTGCGGATCGGCTGGTCGACGATCCGCAGCTCGGGTCCCGTGTCCACGGCGTAGCGGATGATCTCGGACACGGCGAACATGCCGATCATGAGCGGGATCATGCCGATGCCGCCCATGAGCTCCGTGTTGCCGAACGTGAAGCGCGCGAAGCCTGCCGGGTTGCCGAGGCCCACGCACGCAATGAAGAGTCCCAGGAGCAGCGAGACGACGCCCTTCAGCGGACTATCGGCGGTGATGACGATGGCGCACGTGAGACCGAGAAGCACCAGCCAGAAGTACTCGAACGAGCTGAACTTGAGCGCCACCTCGGCGAGCGCGGGCGCGGAGACGATGAGCACGGCCGTTCCGAACAGGCCTCCGATCGCCGAGAACACGAGCCCGGCGCCGAGCGCGGTCTCGGCCTGTCCCTTGCGGGTCATTGCGTACGCCTCGTCGGTGTACGCGGCGGACGCGGGCGTGCCCGGCATCCGCATGAGGCAGCCCGGGATGTCGCCCGAGAAGATCGCCATGGCGGTCGCGCTCACGATGGTGGCGATCGCCGGGATCGGCTCCATGAAGAAGGTCACCGGCACGAGCAGCGCGGTGGCCATAGTCGCAGTGAGCCCCGGGACCGCGCCTACGAAGAGCCCAAACAGCGAGGCGAGGAACATGGGCCACACGGTCTTCCACGCGAAGACCATGCCGAAGGCGGTGTCGAGCGCGTCCATCGTTACTGCGGCCTAGAAGGCCATCCTGGTGAGCACGCCCCACGGCAGGGGAACGCGCAGCAGCTTGTAGAAGGCGTACCAGATGACGAGGGCAACGACGATCGCGACCACCACGGCCGTGAGCCTGCGCACGCCCAGCACCGTGAACCAGAACCAGAGGAGGACCGGGGCGACGATCAGGAAGCCCACGCGCTCCGCGAGCAGCACGTACGCGACGATGCCCGCGACGATGGCCAGGAATGCGATGGCATGCCGCCCGGACCGCATCCACTCCGCGGTCTCGTACCACGGCTCTTCCTTGCGCTTCCTGATGCCCGAGACGATGAGGAGGACGCCGCAGATCGCCAACAGGGACGCGACGGTGCCGGGGAAGAGCGCCGGACCGACCTGCTGGCCCGGTATCTTGGGAAACGCCTGGACGTGCACGACGACGGCGAGGCCCAGGAGCAGGAAGACCGCGCCGAAGATCGCGTCGTTGATCTTCATGGACGATGCAAAGCGGGCCCGTTACCGGGCCCGCTTGCCGATGCCGTGCTCGAGCCGCGCGATCACTTCGCGAGGCCGACCGCCTTCATGGTCTTGCCCATGGCCGCGTCGTTCTTGGCCATGAACTCGGCAAACTCGGCGCCCGGCGCCCACGCCGTGCCGTAGCCCTTGCTCGCCGCGAAGTCCTTCCACTCCTTGCTCTCGGCGATCTTCTTGATCGTGGCGATGAGCTTGTCCTGCACGTCCTTGGGCAGACCCTTGGGTCCGGCGATGCCCCGCCACGCGGCGACGCTGTAATTGACCCCGATCGCCTGCTGCATCGTGGGCACGTTGGGGAACAGCGCCGAGGGCTTGCTGTCCATCACGGCGAGCGGCCGGGCCTTGCCGGCGTCGATCAGCGGACGCGCCTCGGGAAGCGAGGCGGTGACGATGTCGACGCCACCCGCGACGAGGTCCTGCATCGCGGGGGCGGCACCGTTCGACGGGACCCACGGAATCGCGGTCTGCGGGATCTTGAGGTCGTCCATCAGGCCTGCGAGTGCCAGGTGCCAGATGCCGCCCTGCCCGGTGCCCGAGGCCTTCATCTTGCCGGGATTGGCTTTGGCGGCATCCATCACTTCCTTCACCGACTTGTACGGCGAGTCGGCGCGCACCGTGAAGCCGGCGGGATCGGAGTTGACGAGCGCGAGCGGGGTGTAGCTCTGGGGGCCCAGGTCGGTGAGACCCTGCCAGTGCATCATCGTGATCTCGACAGTGATCATGCCGACCGTGTAGCCGTCGGCCGGTGCCTGCGCGATGGCGCTGTGGCCGACCACGCCGCTGCCCCCGGTGCGGTTCACGACGTTGACCGGCTGGCCGAGCTCCTTCTCCATCATCGTCGCGAAGTAGCGCGCCGTGCCGTCGGTGCCGCCCCCCGCGCCCCAAGGCACGATGAACGTGATCGGTCGGTCGGGATAGGCCGCGGCGGCGATGGATGCGGCGGCGAACGCTGCGAGCGCGACGAGCGCGCGTGGAACGAATCTCATGAGTTTCCTCCTTTGGCGGGTCGAGACGGCGACACCGGTGGCCTCCCTTCTGGCGGGGACGCACACCCGGAGCGATGGGGCGAAGTTACAGCGGCCGCGGATACCGGTCAAGTGGCCCGACCAATTGCGGTCGCGTCACGCGACGTTGCCGCGGACGTGGGAGGCCAGCGCCGCGGCAAGCGTAGCGAGGTCGCGGCGCAGGCGCTCGTAGCCCGCGTTGGGCTCGAGCGTGTCCTCGTCCATGTACAGCGACCGCTTGATCTCGATTTGAAGCGAGTGCCGGCGCTCGTGCGGACGCCCGTGCCTGCGCACGAGCTCCACCCCCTTGTAGGGATCGTTGATCGCGACGCTATAGCCCAGCTCGCGCACCTTCGCAGCGACGAGCGCCGTGAAGGCCGGCTCGCAGGTCGTTCCGTCGCGGTCGCCGAGCACGAAATCCGCGCGCTCGCGGCCCGGATCGTCAGCGAGCGCATCGCCGAACGCGGGCATCGAGTGGCAGTCGATGTGCCACACGGCGCCGAACGCGCGGTGACGCGCATCGAGCAGGGCCTCGAGCGCGTCGTGGTAGGGACGCCAGCAGCGGTCGATGCGCGCGCGGA
>CAZIZD010000476.1:0-3190 GCA_964543615.1 uncultured Alcaligenaceae bacterium
GCCAGCCACTTCACCCCGGCGTCACGGAAGTTCACCTGCACCTGCGTGTCGGTGCCTCTGCCGCGCGCGTCGATGATCACGCCGACGCCGAACTTCGCGTGCCGCACGCTCTGACCGATCCGCCACGGCGATGCGGGCGGTGTGGCTTGCGGCGCCTCCGTGGCGCGTTTCCATGCGGCGTCGTCGACGTCGGTGGTGCGACGGCGGAAGGGCGACAGCCACGTCACGAGCTCGGACGGCAACTCGTTCACGAATCGCGACGGGATGTTGTAGCGCATCTGCCCGTGCAACATGCGCTGCTGCGCGAGGCACAGGTACAGCCGCCGCCGCGCGCGCGTGATCGCGACGTACATGAGGCGGCGCTCCTCCTCGAGGCCTTCGGCTTCGTTGAGGCTGTTCTCGTGCGGGAACAACCCTTCTTCCAGGCCGGTCACGAACACGGTGTGGAACTCGAGGCCCTTCGCCGAGTGCACCGTCATGAGCTGCAGCGCGGGGCGGCCCTCGGCCGCTTGCGTGTCGCCGGCTTCGAGCGCCGCATGCGCGAGGAACGCGGTGAGCGGATCGGTGGCGCCTTCGTTCTCACCCGACTCCGGTGACTCGCTCTCCGGCGCCACGCGCTCCGAGAGCATCGGCGCATCGGTGGCGAGCTCCGCCTCGCGCACGTAGTTGTCGGCGGCAGTCACGAGCTCGGCCAGGTTGTCGGCGCGATCCTGGCCGTCCTTCTCGGCGCGGTAGTGCGCCATCAGCCCTGACTGCTCGATCACGTGCTCCACGGCTTCAGGCAGCGGAAGCGCATGCGTCTCGTGGCGAAGCTGCTCGATCAGTCGCACGAAGGTCGCGAGCGCGCCGCCCGCCTTGCCCGCGGTCTTGCCCGATGCGGCAATCTGCCACAGCGTGGCGCCCATCCCTTGCGCGGTCTCCTGCAGACTTTCGAGCGTGCGGGCGCCGATGCCGCGCGGCGGAAAATTCACGACGCGAAGAAACGCGCTGTCGTCGTCGGGTGCGGCGATGAGGCGCAGGTACGCGAGCGCGTGCTTGACCTCCGCACGCTCGAAGAAGCGCATGCCCCCATAGACGCGATACGGAAGGCCAGCCGCGAACAGCGCATGCTCCAGCACGCGCGACTGCGCGTTCGAGCGATAGAGCAGTGCCATCTCGTCGAGCGGCACGCCCTCCTCCGACATGCCGCGCACCACGTCGACGACGAACGCGGCTTCGTCGTGGTCGCTCTGCGCGGCGAACGCGCGCACGGGCTCGCCCTTGCCTTCGCTCGTCCACAGGTTCTTGCCGAGGCGCATCTGGTTGTGGCGGATGAGCGCGTTGGCCGCGTCGAGGATGTTGCCGTGCGAGCGATAGTTCTGCTCGAGCCGGATCAACTTGACCGGGCGTTCGGCGGTGGCGAAGTCGCGCTCGAAGCGCTGCATGTTGGCGACCTTGGCGCCGCGGAACGCGTAGATCGACTGGTCGTCGTCGCCGACCGCGAACACCGCCGCGTGCGGACCCGTGAGGCAGCGCAGCCACTTGTACTGCAGCGTGTTGGTGTCCTGGAATTCGTCGACGAGCACGTGCGAGAAGCGCGCCCGATAGTGCTCGCGCAAGCCGTCGTGGCCCGCCAGCAATTCATAGCTTCGCAACAGGAGCTCGGCGAAGTCGACCACGCCCTCGCGCTGGCACATTGCGTCGTAGAGCGCGTAGTGCTCGACCTGCCGGCGCGCGATCTCGTCGCCGGCCTCGACCATGCTCGGCCGCAGGCCCTCCTCCTTCGCATCCGCGATGAACCACTGCAGCTGGCGCGGCGGATACCGGTTGTCGTCGATGTTGTGCGCGCGATAGAGGCGCTTGATGAGCGAGAGCTGGTCCTGCGTGTCGAGGATCTGGAAGAGCTGCGGCAGGTTGGCCTCGCGGTGATGCGCGCGCAGCATGCGGTTGCACAGGCCGTGGAACGTGCCGACCCACATGCCCCGGGTGTTCATGGGGGTGAGTGCGGACAGGCGCAGCATCATCTCGCGCGCCGCCTTGTTGGTGAAGGTCACCGCGAGGATCGATCCGGGCGAAGCCTGTCGCGTGGCGAGGAGCCAGGCGATGCGCGTGGTGAGCACGCGCGTCTTGCCGCTGCCCGCGCCCGCGAGGATAAGCGCCGAGGCTTGCGGCAGGGTCACCGCCGCGAGCTGCTCGGGGTTCAGATTCTCGAGGAGTTGGGACGACATGAGGGCGAGGCGAAACATGAATGATAGCCGACGCACGCGAGGTTGCCGCCGGGCGTCCACGACCGGGCCGCTATAATCCGCCGGTGCCCCGCACCCCTGCCGCCAATCATCCGCCCGCCGCCAACTCGGCCACGATGCGCGCGTTCGTGCATCTCATCCGGTCGGCGGCGCCGTACGTCCATGCCTTCCGCGGCAAGACGTTCGTGATCGCCTTCGGCGGCGAGGTCGTCGCCGACGACGAGTTCCTGGGCGTGATCCACGACTTGAACCTCCTGCACAGCCTCGGCATCCGGCTCGTCGTCGTGCACGGATTCCGGCCGCAGGTGGAAGCGATCCTAGAGGCGCAGGGAATCCCGAGCCGCTACGCGCACGGCGTGCGCGTCACCGACGCCGACGCCATGGACTGCGCGCTCGAAGCCGCCGGCCAGGTGCGGGCGCGCATCGAGGCGCTCCTGTCGCTCGGGCTTGCGAACTCGCCCATGGCGGGCGCGCGCAACCGCGTGTCCACCGGCAACTACCTCACGGCCAAGCCCATGGGCGTGGTGGACGGCGTCGACATGCAGCTCTCGGGCGAGGTCCGGCGCATCGACACCGAGGCGATCCAGCAGCGCCTCGACGACGGCGACATCGTGCTCATCTCGCCGATCGGCTATTCCCCGACGGGCGAGATCTTCAACCTCACGGTCGAGGAGGTCGCAACCCAGGTCGCCGTACGGCTCGAGGCGACCAAGCTCATCTTCCTGATGGATGCCGATGGTGTGCGCAACGGGCGCCGCCAGCTCCTGACCGATCTCTCCACCACCGATGCGGAGGCGCTGCTCGCCAAAGGCGACAAGCTCACCGCCGACGTGCGCCTGTACCTTCCCGCCGCGATCCGTGCGTGCAACAACGGTGTCAAGCGCGCGCATCTCATCTCACGCCGCCTCGACGGTGCGCTGCTCCTCGAGCTCTTCACGCGCGATGGGGTCGGCACCATGATCGCC
>CAZIZD010000477.1:0-3178 GCA_964543615.1 uncultured Alcaligenaceae bacterium
CGCGATGAGCGCCGGCAGGGCCTTCGAGGCGCGCAACAACGCGCAGGCCGCGAACCTGCTCGTGGTGCTCAACGACAACGAGATGGCGATCAGCGAGCCGGTGGGCGCCTTTCACAATTACCTCGCGAAGATCCTCTCGGGCCGCATGTACAACTCCGTGCGCCGCGGCGGCAAGGAAGTGCTGGCCAAGGTGCGCCCGATGCACGACCTCGCGCGCGCGCTCGAGGAGCACATGAAGGGCATGGTGCTGCCCGGCACGCTGTTCGAGGAGTTCGGCTTCAACTACATCGGGCCCATCGACGGTCACGACCTCGACACGCTGGTGCGCACGCTGCAGAACGTGCGCGACCTCGAGGGGCCGCAGTTCCTGCACGTGATCACCAAGAAGGGCTACGGCTATCCCAGGGCGGAGGACGACCCCATCCTGTACCACGGGGTGAGCAAGTTCGATCCCGCGGTGGGCATCGCGGTCAAGCCCGCGGCCAGGCCGGCGTACACGCAGGTGTTCGGCGACTGGCTGTGCGACATGGCCGCCATGGATCCGCGCATCGTCGCGATCACGCCGGCCATGCGCGAAGGCTCGGGCCTGGTGCGCTACTCGCAGATGTTCCCCGATCGCTACTTCGACGTCGGCATTGCCGAGCAGCACGCGGTCACGTTCGCGGCGGGACTCGCCTGCGAGGGCATGAAGCCCGTCGTCGCAATCTATTCGACGTTCCTGCAGCGCGCGTACGACCAGCTCATCCACGACGTCGTGCTGCAGAACCTGCCGGTGGTTTTCGCGATCGACCGCGCGGGCATCGTCGGCGCCGACGGCGCCACGCACATCGGCGCGTTCGACATCGCCTACCTGCGCTGCCTGCCGAACACGACGGTCATGGCGCCCTCCGACGAGAACGAGTGCCGCCAGATGCTGTTCACCGCGGTGACGCTCGGGTCGCCCGCGGCCGTGCGCTATCCGCGCGGCACGGGACCGGGCGCCGCGATCGATCCGGTCATGCGCGCGTTGCCCGTCGGCAAGGCGGAAGTTCGCAGGACGTCCTCCAAGCGCACGCACCGCATCGCGATGCTCGCGTTCGGATCGGTCCTGCACGCGGCCCTCGCCGCGGCGGAAGAGATCGATGCGACCGTCGTCGACATGCGCTTCGTGAAGCCCCTCGATGTCGAGCTCATCGTGAGGCTCGCGCGCGATCACGACGCGATCGTGACCATCGAGGAGGGCGTGATCGCGGGCGGGGCGGGGAGCGGCGTCGCCGAGGCCCTGGCTGCGCACGACGTGACCGTGCCGATGCTGCACCTGGGATTGCCCGACACGTTCCTCGACCATGGCGACCCTGCGTTCCTGCTCTCGCACGTCGGGCTCGACGCCAGCGGCATCGCGGCATCGGTGCGAGCCCGCTTCGACGCGCGGTCCGGGCAGCCCTGGGCCAAGCCGGCGGCATGAGCGCCACCGGCCTGTCCCGGAGCACCTTGCTACAATCGAGCGGACCATGAATCGTCCCGAGAAGCCAGCGCACATCATCGCGATCCCCGACACGCAGTCGCGGACCGACGAGCGTCATCTGGCGATCGACCAGGTCGGGATTCGCGGCCTGCGCTACCCGATCGCCTTCGCGGACGGCGACGGCGCGCCGCAGCCGACCATTGCCACCGCCAACGTCTACGTGGCGCTGCCCGAGGACCGCAAGGGCACGCACATGTCGCGCCTCGTCATGATGCTCGAGGAGCGCGCGGCGCCCGGCGCCGCCCCGCTGACGGTGGCGAGCCTCGACGCGCTCCTGCTCGAGCTCGTGGCGCGCCTCGATGCCCCCGCGGGCAGGATCGATCTCGCGTTTCCGTTCTTCGTGCGCAAGACGGCGCCCGTGTCGGGTGTCGCAAGCATGCTCGATTACGAGGTGAAGCTGTCGGGCGAGCTGATCGACGGGCGCATCGTCAAGACGGTCGCGGTGGCGGTTCCCGTCACCTCGCTGTGCCCGTGCTCCAAGGAAATCTCCGACTACGGCGCGCACAACCAGCGATCGATGGTGACCATCGCGGTGCGTACGGAAGCAATTGTCGGCGTCACCGAGCTCCTGCGCGTGGCCGAGGAGGAAGCCTCCTCCGAGCTGTACGGAATACTGAAGCGGGCCGACGAGAAGTACGTCACGGAGCGCGCGTACGATAACCCGCGCTTCGTCGAGGACCTCGTGCGCGGCGTGGCGGCGCGGCTCGCCGGCGATGCCCGGTTCGCGGCCTTCAGCGTCGAAGCCGAGAATTTCGAGTCGATCCACAATCACTCGGCCTACGCGCGCATCGCGCGCGGCATGTAGCAGGCGGCTGCCGGCCGTCGCGTCCGGCCGCCGTTCGCCCCACGCACCTCGCCGTTCATCGCGGGCCGCGCACACGGCACCCGGCGCCCCTAGAATTGCCATCGATGTTCGCCGCCCTCAAGCACCGGTACGACGTGTTCGCGCAACGCGTGCTCGGCTCGCTCTCGGAGATCGAGCGCAGGGACGTGCGCGCCTTCGACGACTGGTTCTATCGCAGCGGCGGCTGGCGCTGGCTGATCGTGGTCGTGCTGCTGACCACGTTCGTGGCATGGATCGCGTCGAGATTCCCCTGGAACATGTCGTTCGCCGAAGCGGCGATCCTGTTCAACCTGGTCGTCCTCACGCTGCTGTGGTCGGGGCTGTCGGCGTGGTTCGGCTATCGCCGCTTCCAGGGCAGGATCTTCCGCTACATCGTGGCGGCGCCCATCCTGGCGCTGTTCGGCGCGCTCGTCGGCGCCAGCATCGCGGGACTCGTCAAGGGCGTTGATCCCTTCATCTTCTTCCAGGACAGCGCGAAGCTCCGTCATGTCGTCACCGCGGGACTCGTGTTCGGCGTGCTGTTCGCGCTCGTCACCGCGCTGATCGCGCACTTGCGCAACCGCGAGTACCGCGCGATGACGGCGCACCTCGAGGCGGAGGCGCGGCAGAGCGAGACCTCGCGCCAGCTCGCGGAGTCGAAGCTCAAGCTCCTGCAACTGCAGATCGAGCCGCACTTCCTGTTCAACACGCTCGGCAGCGCGCAGCAGCTCGCGGAGAAGGGCGCTCCCGACGCGGCACGCCTCATCGGCGAGCTGATCCGCTTCCTGCGGGCTGCGGCGCCCGCGCTGCGCGACGAGATGACGACCATCCGCCAGGAGGCGGCGATGATC
>CAZIZD010000478.1:0-3175 GCA_964543615.1 uncultured Alcaligenaceae bacterium
GCGCACCGCGGACGCAGGCAGCCTCGTGGCGGCGGTCGACCTGGCGCTCGACCTCGTCGCCCCGGACGTCGCGTCGGGCTGAAGCCCGGCCTGCACGGACGGGAGTCATCATGGACGGACATCGCGCGCGCAAGCGATTCGGGCAGAACTTCCTGGCCGATGCGCGTTACATCGGGCGCATCGTCGACGCCGTGAACCCGCAGCCCGGCGACAACATCGTGGAGATCGGTCCCGGACTCGGCGCCATCACGGAAGGCCTGGTCGGCGGCGCGGGCCGCGTCGTAGCGGTGGAGATCGACCGCGACCTCGCATCGCGCCTGCGCGGGCAGTTCACGCCGGATCACCTCGTGCTGCACGAGGCCGACGCGCTCGAGTTCGACTTGCGCTCGCTCGGCGACGCGCTGCGCGTGGTGGGCAATCTCCCCTACAACATCAGCTCGCCGCTGCTCTTTCGGATCGCGGAGGTCGCGGACGTCGTGCGCGACGTGCACGTCATGCTGCAGAAGGAAGTCGTCGCGCGCATGACGGCCGCTCCGTCCACGCCCGACTACGGCCGCCTCACCGTCATGCTGCAGGCGACGTTCCGCATCGAGCGCCTGTTCATCGTCCCGGCCGGCGCATTCCGGCCGGTGCCCAAGGTCGAGTCCGCAGTTGCGCGCCTCGTGCCGCTGCGCGAGCACGCCCCGAAGATCGCCGATCGCGCGCTGTTCGCGCGCCTGGTGGCAGGCGCGTTCATGCAGCGGCGAAAGACGCTGCGCAACTCGTTGTCGGCGCTCGCGGACGAGGCCGCACTGACGGCCGCGGGCGTCGATCCGCAGGCGCGTGGCGAGACCCTTGGGGTCGACGACTTCGTGCGCCTGACGGACGTGGTCAGAGCCAGGACGGCCGCTTCGTCGATCCGCTGATCCGCACGATCTTGCGGCGCGACGAGGCGCCGCTCGCGATCGACACGTCGCGCTGGCGCACGCCGAACGTTTCCGCGAGGAACCCGATCAACGCCTCGTTGGCCTTGCCGTCGACGGGCGGCGCGGCGAGCCTGATCTTGTGCGCGTCGCCGTGCAGCCCCGCGTATTCCGTGCGCGAGGCGCCGGGTTGCACGTGGAGCGTGAGGACGAGGTCGGGCGGGCTCACCGCACGAGGAACGCGCCCATCACCTGTGCCTGCGCGTTGGCGAGCAGCATGAGGAGGATCTGCGCGACCACGATCAGCACGAGCGGCGAGAGATCGAGCGTGCCGCCGATCGGCGGGAGCACCTTGCGGATGGGGCGGAGGAGTGGAAACGTAAGCGCGTTGAGCAGCCCCGACAGCGGACCGTCCGGTGCCACCCACGACAGCACGGCCTGCACCAGCACGATGACGATGAAGAGCCACAGCACGTGATCGACGAGCTCGAACACCGTGCGCAGCAGCAGGAAGGCCACGCCGTCGCCGGTGAACCCAAAGCCGCCGAACACGAGCCGGATCGCGAGCACCCACAGGAACTGGAACAGCACGGTTGCCACCAGCGATGCCCAGTCGAGGCCCTTGTAGCCCGGCAGGATGCGACGCAGCGGCTTCACGATCCAGTCGGTGAGCGCGATCACCGCCTGTCCGAGCGGATTGCGAAACGGCGCGCGCATCGCCTGCATCACGAAGCGCAAGAGGAATGCGTACGTGAAAAGACCGAAGACGACGTCGATCAGGTACTTGAGGATTTGCTCGCCCATCGTCGCAGCCTAGCCCGCCGCCGCCTGCTCGTCGCCCAGCTCCTTGGCGCGCGCGGCCGCAGCCTTCACCGCCGCGATGAACCTGGCCTTGACCGCGTGCTCGTCGAGGACCGAGACGGCGCGCTCGGTGGTGCCGCCCTTCGACGTGACCTGCGCGCGGAGCGTGGCGGGCGCGAGGTCCGACGCCTGCGCGAGCTTGATCGCGCCGGCAAACGTCGCGTACGCGAGCTTGCGCGCGTCGGCGTCGCCGAAGCCCAGCTCGCGCGCCGCATCCTCGAGCGACTCGAGGAAGTAGAACGCATACGCGGGCCCGCTGCCGGAAATGCCGGTGACCGCGTCGAGCAGCTCCTCGCGGTCGACCCACACGACCTCGCCCACCGCCTCGAGCGCGCGATGCGCGAGCGCGCGTCCGTTCGGATCGACCCCGGGCGCCGCGAATGCGCCGGTGATGCCCGCGCCCACCAGCGCGGGCGTGTTGGGCATCGCGCGCACGATGCGTCCGCATCCGCCGAGCCAGCGCGACAGCGACTCGATGCGCACGCCGGCCGCTATGGTGATCACGACGGCGTCGCCCAGGTATGCCGCCAGCGCCTGCGCCGCAACGCGCATCTGCTGCGGCTTGACGGCGAGGACCACGAGGTCGGCGCCATCGACCGCGCCCGCGGTGGGCTCGCCGAAGATGCCCACGCCGGGGAATCGCGCCGCGAGCTTGTCCTGCTGCGCCGGGTAGGGCTCGACGACGCGGAAGTCGCGCCGGTCGGCGCCCTTCGCGACGAGTCCGCCGATGAGCGCGGTGGCCATGTTGCCGCCGCCTACGAATGTGACGTTCATGTGTGGTCCTTGCGTTCGCGTGCCCCGAAGATCGCCGTCCCCACGCGCACCTCGGTCGCCCCTTCCGCGATCGCGAGATCGAGGTCGGCCGACATGCCCATCGAGAGCGTGTCCACCGCAAGCCCTGCGTCGCGGCACGCAGCGTAGCAACACGCGAGCGCGCGAAACTGCGCCCGCGCGGCCTCCACGTCGGCGGTCGGCGCGGGAATGCCCATGATGCCGCGGACGGACAGGTTGGGCAGCGCCGCGACGGATCTCGCGAGCTCCACCGCTTCGGAAGGCGAAACGCCGCTCTTCGACCCCTCACCGCTCACGTTGACCTCGATGCACACCGACAGCGGCGCTAGCCCCGGCGGGCGCTGCGCCGAGAGCCGCTGCGCGATTTTCAGCCGGTCCACGGTCTCGACCCAGTCGAAGGCCGCGGCCTGCGCCGTCTTGTTGCTCTGGATCGGCCCGATGAGGTGCCACGAAACGTCAGTCAGGTCCGCGAGCGCGGCACGCTTGGCCGCGGCCTCCTGGACGTAGTTCTCGCCGAATGCGCGCTGCCCGAGGGCGTACACCGCGCGCACCGCTTCCGCGGGAAACGTCTTCGATACCGCGAGCAACTTCACCGATCGCGGGTCCCTGCCGCAGGCTTG
>CAZIZD010000479.1:0-3173 GCA_964543615.1 uncultured Alcaligenaceae bacterium
GCTCGACGAGGACTTCTTCGTCGTCGAGCGCGACGATCCCGCGTCGGTGCGCGCAATGACGGCGCAGGTGCGCGAGGCCTTTGGGCACATCGACGTGTTCGTCAACAACGCCGCCTTGTTCGACGACAAGACGTTCCTTGAATCCACGCCGGCCGACTGGTCGCGCGTGCTGGGCGCCAACCTTCACGGCGCGATGCTGTGCCTCCACGAGATCCTGCCCGCAATGGTCGCGCGGCAGTGTGGCCGCGTCGTCTGCATCGCCTCCGACGCCGGACGCGTCGGCCAGGCGCGCCTCGCCTATTACGCGGCGTCCAAGGGCGGGCTCATCGCGCTCGTCAAGTCGATCGCACAGGAGGTCGGCGAATCGGGCGTGACGCTCAACGTGGTATCGCCCGGGGCCACGGAGACGCCGCAGCGCGCGCTGCGCGAATCGGCGATGCGCGCGAAGCTCGGCGAGGAGCGCTTTGCCGCGCGAACCCGCGCCATCCTCAAGCGCTACCCGGTCGGCAGGCTTGGCGAGCCGCGCGACACCGCGCATGCGGTGGCCTTCCTTGCAAGCGATCTTGCGAGCTGGATCACGGGACAGGTCCTGAGCGTCAACGGCGGTTTCGTGATGCCCTGACAGGCGCGATAAGCGATGCTCACGGGATCGGGTGTTGCCGTCGTGACCGGTGCAAGCCGGGGCATCGGTGCGGCCGTCGCACG
Source organism: uncultured Alcaligenaceae bacterium (assembly GCA_964543615.1). Classification (GTDB taxonomy): domain Bacteria; phylum Pseudomonadota; class Gammaproteobacteria; order Burkholderiales; family Casimicrobiaceae; genus VBCG01. The sequence goes on from CAZIZD010000479.1 coordinate 706, forward strand.
CGCGGCGGCCGCGATCGGATTCGACGTGGCCGTGACCTACCGCACGCGGGAGGACGAGGCCGCCCGCGTCGTCGCCGACATCGTGAGCGTGGGGCGGCGGGCGATCGCATGCCGGGTCGACGTTGCGCGCGACGAGGACATCGTCGGGCTGTTCCGCGACGTGGAAGGCGCGCTCGGCACGATCACCGCGCTCGTCAACAACGCGGGCGTGATGCCAGAGGAGTCGCGGGTCGAGGACATGCAGGCGGAGGACCTCGCGCGCCTGTGGTCGATCAACGTCAGCGGCCCCATGCTGTGCGCGCGCGAGGCGGTGCGCAGGATGTCCACGTTGCACGGCGGACGCGGAGGATCGATCGTCAACGTCTCCTCTCACGCGGGCCTGCGCGGCGGCAAGGAGCGCCGCACGCACTATGCCGCGAGCAAGGCCGCGCTCAACGGCTTCACCCTTGGCTTCGCCCGCGAGGTGGGCGCCGAAGGCATCCGCGTCAACGCGGTGTGCCCGGGTGTCACCGACACCGAGCTGCACCTTCCCTGGGGCGGTGCCGAGCGCGTGGCGCGCCTTGGCAGCGCAGTCCCGCTGGGACGCGCCGCGACGCCCGAGGACATTGCCGCGATCGTCGTGTTCCTGATGTCTCAGCAGTCGTCCTATCTCAATGGCGCGCTCATCGACGCCGCCGGGGGATTGTGAGCGCCGAGCCGGGGCCGTCCGATTGACAGCCTCACGACGCGACACTTATGATTCCCATATCAAAATGATATTCCGATCATCGGAATCCGTTGGCGAAGCACTGACGGAAAATCAGTACTGGAGGAGGTCCGGTTTGCCGCGCCATCGTGCGCACTCGTCGCCACGGTCGTGTCCGTGATCGAGCACGCCCTCGCAGGTCTTCGCGTGGTCGAGGCGGGCTCGCGGTTGGCTGTCGCGGTCTGCGGCCACGCGCTGCAGGCGTTTGGCGCCAGCGTGACGACGTTCGAGACCACCGGCCAAATGACGGCATCCGGCGCGGATCGCCATCGGGACGTCTTCTCGCTCGGCAAACGCGTCGTTGCCGGATCGCCGCAGGCGCTCACGGACCTCGCGAACCGGGCGGACGTCGTCCTCGTCGCCAGCGATACGGACCGGGCCTTGGCGGACGCAGTCCCGGCATCGCCGCGGCTCGTTCGATGCGACATCACGGCCTTCGGCACGGGTGCGCACTTGGATGGAGCGATGTTCGGCGACCTCGAGATCCAGGCGCTGTCCGGGATCATCGAAACCACGGGCATGCCCGACGGGCCTCCGACGCCCATCGCCGTTCCCATCGTGGACATCATGACGGGCCTTTACGCAGCGTGCGCCACCGTGCTCGCCGTACGCGCACGCCGCCTCGGCGGAGCGGGGCAGTCCATCGACATGGCCCTCTTCGACAGCGCCTTTGCGGCGATGTCGACGTTCCTGTCGAGTCCGCTCACCGGTGGACGAAGCATCGGGCGCTTGGGCAACATGCATCCCGCGGCGTCGCCGTGGAACGCCTATCGCGCCAGGGACGGCTGGGTGCTGATCTGCGCGGGCAGCGACGCGCAGTGGGAGCGCCTTTGTGCGCTGATCGGCGAGCCGGAGCTCGCGATCTCGCCCGCCTATCGCACCCAGACCGACCGGGTTGCGCATCACGCGGAGATCGACGCCCGCATCGAGGCTTGGACCCGAACGCTCGCCGTGGACGCGTGCGTCGCGAAGCTCGGCGCCGAAATGATCGCCGCGAGCCGCGTGGTACCCATCGACGACTACCCGCGCGAGCCCAACCTCGAGCACCGCGACAGCATCCGGCGCGTGGCGGATCCGCGCACCGGCCACTCGCGATACGCGGCGGCGTGGCCCGTGCGAGCGATCCCGGCCACCGTGCGCGTACCGGCGAAGCCGGTGTCCGCGCCCCACGCGCCCGGTGACGGTCCGCTGTCCGGCCTGCGCGTGATCGAGATCGGTCACTACACGACGGCGCCGCTCACGTCGCGCCATTGCGCGAGCATGGGCGCGGTCGTGGTCAAGTTGGAGCCGCCCGGTGGCGAGAGCACGCGCACCTGGCCGCCGCTGCAGAACGGCGAGTCCATCTTCTTCCGCTCCAACAACGCCGAGAAGCTCGGCATCTGCCTCGACCTGAAGCGCCCCGGGGATGTCGCGGCGCTGAAGGCGCTGCTTCGCGATGCCGACGTCCTCGTCGAGAACCTGAAGCCTGGCGCGCTCGCCAAGCTCGGCTTCTCGTGGAGCGCGCTCCAGGCCATCAATCCGCGGCTCGTGTACTGCTCGATCACCGGATTCGGCGCCGACTCCATCTATGCCAATCGTCCCGCCTTCGACACCGTGATCCAGGCCGCATCTGGATTCATGGATGCGGTGGGCGACACGGAGATTCCGCTCAAGTCCGGCATCTCCTCGGCCGATCTCCTCGGAGCGCAGTTCGCGCTGCTCGGCATCCTCGCGGGCATCGAGG
>CAZIZD010000480.1:0-3168 GCA_964543615.1 uncultured Alcaligenaceae bacterium
CCCTTTCGCGCCATTCATGCCCACCCCACCGGACCCAGCAAGCCCGAGATGTGGATCCTCGGCAGCTCCGACTACGGTGCGCAGCTCGCCGCGCACTTCGGCCTGCCGTATGCGTTTGCGTACTTCTTCAGTGACGGACGAGGGGTCGAGGAAGCGCTGCACCTGTATCGCACGCACTACCGACCCAGCGTCGAGCATCCCAAGCCGCGCGCGACGATCTGCGTATGGGCGCTCGCCGCGGACACGGAAGGCGAGGCGCGCCGCCAGCTCCACACGCGCGAGCACTGGCGTGCCGGCTTCGAGCAGGGCCTGCGGCGGCCGCTCCTGCCGCCCGACGAGGCGGCGGCGCAGCCGTACACGGCCGCCGAGCGCGACGTGATCGAGCGGCTGCGTGCAAAGGCGCTGGTGGGGACGGGCGAGTCCGTCGCACAACGGTTGCGCGACCTCGCCGCGCGGCTCGATCTGGACGAGCTCGTGATCGTGACCTGGACCTACGACGTCGCGCCCAGGATGCGCTCCTACGAGCTTCTCGCGCAGGCATTCGGCCTCGTCCCGCGCGAGGCCGGGCGACCGCCCGGGTTGCAGACGACAGGATGAACACCCTTCGATCCCGCCTGCAAGCGGAATCCTCGGTGGATTTTCGCTCGCCGATGGACTATCTTTGACAGTCTTCGCCATTCGTCGCCGGCGCATGTTCACGACGGGAAACAACTTGCATCGGACCCTTCGCATCCTCGCCGTATCCGCTTCGTGCGCGTTCCTCGCGTCGGCCGCGACGGGGCAGGTGCAGGGCTTCAAGTTCGGCAATCCCGATCCGGCGCAGGAACAGGCCCGGGTCGAGGAGGCGATGAAGCAGGACCGCATCGCCTACGAGCTGTCCACGCCGTGCCGCAACGACGTGAAGGGCAAGAAGATCATGCTCGTCATCGGCGAGCAGCAAAGCAACGGCTACGTCCTTGCCGAGCAGAAGAACTACGGGCCGCATTTCCAGGCGATCAACGCGCGCCTGCGCTCGCTCGGCTTGCGCACGTTCACGCCGGAGGAGATCCGGGCGCAGGTGAAGCAGGCCGAGATCGACGCCTATTTCAAGAACGATCCCGACGGCGCGCTCAACGCGGCCAAGCGCCTCGGCGCGAGCTTCGTGCTGCGAGGGCTCATCACCTCGCAGGCGACGATGAACCCCGTCATGGCCGTGAACCAGGTCACCGTGGGCATGGGCTTCACGCTGTCGGCGAGCAACGGCAAGATCATCTCGGACGTCGGTGCGAGCGCTGCTTCGTACGCGGGCGCGGACGTCGCCCAGATGGCGGCGACGCTCGTCAACGAGCAGGCGGACGAGATCGTTGCACGGCTGTATGGCGATTACTGCCGCAGCGCGGGCTTTCCGCCACCGGCGCCGCGCAAGAAGCCGTGACGCGGCGCACGAACTTTCAATTGCAGGAGAACATGATGATCCGATTTGCCCCGACCCGACTCGCGCTCGGCCTTGCCGTCGCGGCGTGCGCGACACTCGCGCTGGCGCAGCCCAAGTTCGAGAGCGCTTCGCCCACGGCGGGCGGCTCGACGTCGCAAAAGGCCAACCAGACGGCCGACAAGACGCTCTACCAGTCGGTCGACTACGTCAACAAGAACAAGAAGGGCCCGCAGGTCGTCGTGATCCCGGGCGAGGTCAAGAGCAACAACGCGACGTTCCTGCAGAAGTTCAGCGCGAACAATATCGCCGACTACGGCGAGCTCGAGCTGTCGAACGCGAATTTCACCGTCCTCGAGCGCAGCAGCCTCGGCCCGGTGCTGCGCGAGTTCGAGCTTGCCTACAACCTGGGCGACCCGCAGGCCGCACGCAAGTACCTGGGCATGGGCAAGATGAAGACCACCAAGTACATCGTGAAGTTCGACATCCTGAAGACGGAGCAGGTCGCTGCGGCCGCCGAAGGCTTCGACGGGCGGACGCTCGGCCAGATGGCGGGGCTCCTCGGCGCCTTCTCGGGCTCGGTCGGAGGCGCGCGCGCCGGCGCGGTCGGCGGCACGGCCCTGGGTTCCGTGCACAGCAGCGAGTCCACGAGCGTCTGGGTGATCGGCATGCGCTACAAGATCATCAACGCCGAGACGACCGAGCAGCTCGCGCAGGGCTACACCGAGGAGAAGATGGAGGTCGGCGCCACGTCCGGCGGCGCGCTCGGCATCAACAGCGCGCAGAAGGGCGGCGCGGGACTCGACACGATGGTTCAGCGCCTCGTGCAGAAGTCCGTGTGGGAAATCGACAGCAAGTACAAGTGACCGGGCGCCGCGCGCGGACGAACGGCCAGCCATGAGCGATCCCGAGATCAGGAAGCTCGGCAAGTACGAGATCCGCGGCGAGCTGGGCCGCGGGGCGATGGGCGTCGTGTACGAGGCCTACGATCCGCTCATCGAGCGCGTGGTCGCGCTCAAGACGATTCGGCCGGAGGCGCTCGCGGGCGCGCAGGCGACCGAGATCCTGGCGCGGTTCAAGCGCGAGGCGCAGGCCGCGGGCAAGCTCACTCATCCGAACATCGTGTCCATCTACGAGTTCGGCGAGGACCAGGGCGTCTGGTACATCGCCATGGAGCTCGTGAAGGGCCGCGAGCTCAAGGATTACTTCGACGACCAGCAGCGGTTCAAGACCGTCGACGTGGTCCGCATCCTGTCGCAGATCCTGTCCGCGCTCGGTTATTCGCACAAGCTCGGCGTCGTCCATCGTGACATCAAGCCGTCGAACGTGTTCATCCTCGGCGACGGCAGCGTCAAGGTCGCCGACTTCGGCATCGCCCACGTCGACTCCTCGCAGCTCACGCAAGTGGGCTCGGTGCTCGGCACGCCGGCGTACATGTCGCCGGAGCAGATCCTGGGGTTGCCGGTGGACGGGCGCTCCGACCTCTTCTCGGTGGGCGTGATCCTCTACCAGTTCCTGACCGGCGAGCGTCCGTTCGTCGGCAATGCGACGGTCACCATGCGCAAGGTTCTGGAAGAAGATCCGCTGCCGCCGTCGCGCTTCAACACGCAGATTCCGGGCGCCATGGACGGCGTTGTGCGCCGCGCCCTCGCCAAGAAGGCGGACGAGCGCTTCCAGGCCGCGGAAGAGTTCGCGCAGGCGCTCGTCGACGCCGCCGCTGCGCCGGCCGATCCGGGCGGCGAGACCACGATGATGCC
>CAZIZD010000481.1:0-3151 GCA_964543615.1 uncultured Alcaligenaceae bacterium
GCAACCCGATCGAGAGCCGCGGGACTGCGCGCGCGGAAGAGGTGCGGCGCCGGTTCGTGCCGTCGGCGGCGACCGCGGTTGTCGGCCCGGACGGACCCTCGTACACGTTCACGCAGGATCTGACCGGGAACGCCGAGTTCTACGCGATGCCGAAGGGTCCGTTCGCGGTGCGGCGCGCGCAGATGACGGGCGAGGTCGACGCGCGCGGCCCGCAGTTCCGCAGCCAGGGCTGGGTGATCGTCCACGGCGAGGGCTCCGGCGCGAAGTTCGGCGAGCGCGTGCAGAACACGGGCGCGTACGAGAACCGCGACGACGCGATGAGCGTCGCGAGCGCGATCGCAATTCGGAACCGGGTCGCGCCCAGGTACGCGACGAAGCGTGGGCAGAACCTCCCCGGCGACGAACCGCCCCCGCCGCCGAGCCCGCAGGGCGATCTGCCGCTGGGTGGCGACGGCCCGCGGCCGCCCGGTCCCGTGGCACCGTCGACGCCTGGTGGTCTCGCCCCCGGCGCGCCCGCCGCGCGCGGGCAGCAACAGTGGACCGTCACGCCCGAGGAGGCGCAGGCGGCCGTCGATGCGCACTACCGCGACCCGGACAAGGCCGGGATGTCGCCGGTCGAGATCGTCGAGGAAGTGCTGCGCCAGGGCGGCCGCGAAGCGCTCACGCCCGAGAAGCTGCGCGAGCACGAGCTGCGCGTCGAGCCGCCCGCTCCGATCGGCACGCCCGAGGGCACGACCGCCGCGGTGTCCGAGCAGCGCGCGGGCCGCGTGAAGGTGCCGACCGCGGCTGAGCGCCCGACGCCGGCTGAAGGCGCGGCGATCGACGTGATGACCGAGTTCCGGGTCGACGAGCTCCAGGTCGATCCCGCGCGCTTCCAGTTCAAGGCCGACACGACCGGCTCCGAGGGCATCCGCGAGCAGGACATCTCCGAGGGCAAGTACGACCCGCGCCAGGCTGTCGGCATCCGCGTGTGGATCGACAAGGCCGGCAACAAGTTCGTGTTCGAGGGGCACCACCGGCTCGCTCGAGCGAAGCGCGCAGGCGCACAGACGATGCGCGGCTGGGAATACTACGAGGCCGACGGCTGGACCGCGGAGGCGGCGCGCGCGCTCGGCGCGAGCATCAACATCGGCGACGGCAAGGGCACGCCGCTCGACTTCGCGAAGGTCATGCGCGACAACGGCTGGACGCCGGAAGACCTGCGCGAGAACGGCCTCAACACGACCAAGGACTACGTGCGCCAAGCGCTCGGACTGTCGAAGCTCGCCGACCCCGTGTTCTCGCGCGTCGTGAACGGCGAGATCCCGCAGAACTACGGCGCCGTGATCGGTCGCCAGCTCGAAGGGCAGCCCGGCAAACAGCACGAAGCCGTCGCGCTGGCGAAGCAGCTTTCGAGCGAGGCTGAGGTCGAGGCCGCCGTCCGCAACATCAAGAGCTCCGCGGACATCACCACGACGACGATGGACATGTTCGGTGGCGAGACGACAACGCGTTCGCTCGCGGTCGAGCGCGCCAAGGTCGAGGTCGCGATTGCGCGCCGCTTGAAAGAAGAGAAGGGCCTGTTCAACACGCTCGCGAAGAAGGCGGGGCTCGCGCAGACCGTGAAGGGCAACACGATCGCGGTCGATGCGAGCAAGGCTGAGGCGCAGCGCCAGGCCGACCTGCTCGACACGCTCTCGAAACTCGGCGGATCGAAAGGACCCGTCTCCGATGCACTCAATGAAGCCGCACGAAAATTCGCCGAAGGGGAACCGATCTCCGCCGTCACCGACGCCGCAATCAAACGCCTCGGCGAAGTCGACTGGAAAGCCGGGGCCGAAACGAAAGCTGACCAGCCTCGACCTGGGGCGGCACCATCTGCACTTGGCGCTCCAAAAGGTGTGCTCCCGCGAGAAGTGAAGAACCCGCGCGAGGCCGCAGTCGAGCGGCGCGCGCAGGCCGAAGCGAGCGCGGAGAAGGTCTACAACATCCTGCGCGACGCGGGCGTGCTCGACACGGGCAGCGCGGAGCACATGCGGGACTTCTCGCGCGTGCTCGACTCGCTCGTGCGCGGTGACGACACGGTGCTCGTCGCCATGCAGATCGGCGGCATGACCGCGGAGCAGGCGTCGCGCGCGTACGCGGATGCGCAGGCGGCGGCGCGCGCCACGCGCACGTACTTGCAGCAGACCGCGTACGAGCTGGCTGTCGGTGACGCGCCCGCGAAGGCGATGCTCGATGCGTACTTCCAGGCGTTGCAGGATCACGCGGACACGCGCTCGATCTCGCCGGAGACGATGAAGGCGCTGAAGGACGCGGGGCTCGCGGACAAGAACGGCGCGCTGAATCGCGAGGCGACGAAACTGCTCGGCGAGTGGGTCGACCTGAAGATGTCGACGAAGGGACTCAAGCTCCCCGGCAAGCCCGCAGGCGGCGCGCAATCCGGCGGCATCACGAACCCGGCGCTCGCGTTCACGGCGCTCGCGCGCGGGCTGTGGCAGACGTTCGGGCAAGTCGATGCGGCGCAGAACCTCGAGGCCGCAACGCGCATGGCGCGCATGAAGGCCACGCTCGCGCGCCTCAACCCCGTGTCGCGCACGTCGGTGGATCGCAGCTTCGCGAACAATGAGCTGTTCGTCCCGAAGTCGCTTCTCGGACTCGTGCGCTTCTACAACCGCTTCGGCGGCCAGTGGTCGAACACGCTGCTCCCGACGCAGATCCGCGACATGCAGCGGGACATCATCAACGACGTGTTCCGCCAGAACAACGCGCAGGCCGCGAACGAGATGTTCGAGGTCGAGGACTTGTTCGCGAAGCACCTCACGTTCGACGGCCAGCGTGTCGGCACGACGGACCTGAAATTCCTGTACGACGCGATCGACTCGGGACTCTTCCGCACGCTGAAAGACGAGAGTCAGTGGGCGCAGCACGCGGGTGAGCAGCGCCGCTACCTCTTCCCGTTCATGGTCGAGCTGACGCGGCTCTCGAACGCGATCCTCGATCGTGGTGTCGAGCTCGGCCGCTTCGATCCGCGGCAAGCCGACAAGATGCGCTCGCGCTGGATCCCGCACGACTACCTGACGCAGAACCGCGACCTCAACTACAAGTCGCTCGTGTCGGGCAGCATGGCGCCCGTCGTCGACCGGCACTCGCTCTCGCGCACGGCGTCGTC
>CAZIZD010000482.1:0-3147 GCA_964543615.1 uncultured Alcaligenaceae bacterium
GCGTGCTGTTGAAGGTGGTGATGTTGTTGGCCTTGAGCAGCGGCGCCACGAAGGGTCCCACGCCCTGCCCCGGGCCGCCGACGCCGATCTTCTTGTAGCGAAGCTGGTCGAGGCGCGTGTGGACCTCGTCCCCACGATAGAAGACCCACAACGGCTCGTAGTAGAGGGCGGCCAGCATCACGAGGTTGCCGGGCTTCTTGATCACGCCCCCTTGCATGAAGGCGACGTCGACACCGGAGTTGGGATCGGCGATGAGCTCCGCGTTCTCCACGGCACCCTTGGTCTCGCGCAGGACGAGCGTCACGCCTTCCCGCGCCAGCACGTCGCGGTACTTCTGCGCGAAGTCGTAGTAGAGGCCTTCCTTGGGCCCGGTCGCCACGACGATGGTGCGCGGGATCGTCGACTGCAGCGCCCACGCGCCGATTGTCGCGAGCAGCACGAGGATCCCGATGACCGCCGCGCCGCGCACGAACGCGGTGCGGCGCGGCTTTACGGAACGCGCGGCTGCCATCGCAGGTCGAGCGTCACCGGCGTTGCCGGGTTGGGCGGCTCGGGATAGACGTGCATCAGGCCGGGCGTGTGTCCATGCGCCCAGAACCGCGCGACCCGGCGCGCTTCGGCCTCGTTCGCGTTCACGGGAAAGGTGTCGTAGTTGCGGCCCCCAGGGTGGGCCACATGATACGTGCAGCCGCCGAGCGCCCGCTGCGCCCAGGTATCGACCAGGTCGAAGGTGAGCGGCGCGTGCACGCCGATGGTGGGATGCAGCGCCGACGGCGGGCTCCACGCGCGATAGCGTACGCCCGCGACGAACTCGCCCGGCACGCCGGTGGACGCGAGCGGAAGCATGCGTCCGTTGCAGGTCACCGCGTGGCGCCCGCCGACCATGCCGGTCACCTTCACCTGCATGCGCTCGACCGAGGAATCGACGAACCGTGCGGTCCCGCTGCCCGTCATCTCTTCGCCGAGCACGTGCCACGGCTCGATCGCCTGCCGCAGTTCCACGGTCACGCCGTCGTACGTCGCCGTGCCATAGCGCGGGAAGCGGAACTCGACGAAGGGCTCGAACCATGCGGATTCGAACGGGTAGCCGAAGCGCTCGAGGTCGTGCACCACGTCGCGAATGTCGACGGCCACGAAGTGCGGCAGCAGCCAGCGGTCGTGCAGCGCCGTGCCCCATGGGACCAGGCCGCCGCGATAGGGCTCCTGCCAGAAGCGGGCGACCAGCGCCCGCAGGAGCACCATCTGCAACGCGCTCATCTGGTAGTGAGGCGGCATCTCGAATGCGCGGAACTCGAGGAGGCCCAGGCGCCCCGTGGGTCCGTCCGGCGAGTAGAGCTTGTCGATCGAGAACTCGGCCCGATGCGTATTGCCGGTGAGGTCGGTGAGGAGATGCCGCAGCAGCCGGTCGACGAGCCACGGCTGCATCGTCTCCTTGCCGATCTGCGACTTCTGCCCGAGCTGCTGGAAGGCGATCGCGAGCTCGTAGAGCTTGTCGTCGCGTGCCTCGTCCACCCGCGGCGCCTGGCTCGTGGGGCCGATGAACATCCCGGAGAACAGATACGACAGCGACGGATGGTTCTGCCAGTACGTGATGAGGCTTTGCAGCAGGTCAGGACGACGCAGCAGCGGACTGTCCGCGGGCGTCGCGCCGCCGAGGGTCACGTGGTTGCCACCGCCCGTGCCGGTATGGCGGCCGTCGAGCATGAACTTCTCGGTCGTCAGACGCGCAAGACGCGCTTCCTCGTACAGCGTGCGCGTGGTGTCGATGAGCTCGCGCCACGAGGCGGCCGGGTGCACGTTCACTTCGATGACGCCGGGGTCGGGCGTCACGTTCAGCACGCGCATGCGAGGATCGCGCGGCGGCGTGTAGCCCTCGACCGCGACGGGCGTGTTCAACGCAACGGCGGTGTCCTCGATGGCCGCGAGCATGGCCACGTACGCTTCGAGGCGCTCCATGGGCGGCGCAAAAGCGAACAGGTGACCGTCGCGAACCTGCAGCGTGAGCGCGGTCTTGATCACCTCGCGCGGCGCGTCGCCGCGCACGCGTCCTTCGAGTGGCGCGACCGCATCGCGCCTGGGCAGCGTCCCGCGCTCGGCGAAGGGATCGACCGGAAAGTCGCGTTCCTCTTCCGCGGGCAGCACGTCGGGGAGGGAGGACAGCGGCAGCCTGAAGCCGAGCGGCGAATCGCCGCCCACGGCAAAGAGATGACCGCGCCGCAGCGGCCACGGGCTCGTGTGCCATGCCACGCCACCACCCTCCGCCTCGGTGGCTTTGAGCGGAAGCACGAATCCCACGGGCGATCCGAGCCCCGATCGCAGCGCCTTGGCAAGGCGCGCCCGCTCGCCCGGCTCGTCGAGGTCGGCCTGCATCGGATCGACGTTGACGGGGAGCTCCGCCTCGGCCTCGATGAGTCGCGGCACGTCTTCGTACGCCGTGATCAGCATCGATGGGGGCAACCCGAGCGCCGCCGCGAGCGTCTCTCCGAACTGGCGGGCGACGGCCTGCGTGGCCGTGCCGGGCCTCGTCGTGTCCGCGATCAGCGCCTCGTGGCGCCACATGGGCTCGCCGTCGGTGCGCCATAGAAGCCCGAGCGCCCAGCGCGGGAGCGGTTCGCCTGGATACCACTTGCCCTGGCCGAAGTGCAGGAAGCCGTGCGGCGCGAAACGCGCGCGCAGACGCTTCAGCAGCGTTTCGCCGAGCTCGCGCTTCTTCGGGGACGTCGCGGTGTAGTTCCACTCCGCGCCATCCATGTCGTCGACCGACACGAACGTGGGTTCGCCGCCTTGCGTGAGGCGGACGTCGTGGGCCACGAGGTCGCGGTCGACCTTCTCGCCGAGCGCGTCGATCGCCTTCCACTGCGACTCCGAAAAGGGACGGGTGACGCGCGGATCCTCGTGCACGCGCGTGACGCTCATCGCAAACGCGAAGTCGACGTTGCACACGTCGGTGTAGCCGATCACCGGCGCGGCGTTGCCAGGGTCGGCGGTGCATGCGAGGGGAAGATGCCCCTCCCCCGCCAGCAGGCCCGAGGTCGGATCGAGGCCGATCCAACCCGCCCCGGGAATGTAGGCCTCGGCCCAGGCATGGAGGTCGGTGAAATCCCGATCGGTGCCGGACGGGCCGTCCAGCGCCTTCACGTCCGCCAC
>CAZIZD010000483.1:0-3143 GCA_964543615.1 uncultured Alcaligenaceae bacterium
GTGGAGGAGACGTTCTTCCGGATGCTGCGCAACCGCGAGTTCGACATCGCGGAAATGTCGCTGTCGTCGTACACGGTGTCGATGTTCCGCGAGCCGCGGCCGTTCGTCGCGATCCCGGTGTTCCCTTCGCGCATGTTCCGCCACGGGTCCATCTACGTGAACGCCGATGCCGGCATCGCGGAGCCTGCGGACCTCGTCGGCAAGCGCATCGGCGTGCCCGAGTTCCAGATGACCGCGCCCGTGTGGATCCGCGGCATTCTTGCGGACCACTATGGCGTGCCGGTCGACAGCGTGACCTACTTCACGGGCGGCGAAGAGGAACCGGGACGCACCGAGAAGCTCAAGCTCGACCTGCCGCCGGGCATCCGGGTGCAGCCCATCGGCCCCACCCAAACGCTTTCCGCGATGCTCGCGAGCGGGGAGATCGACGCGCTGCACACCGCGCGCATGCCCTCCACGTTCTCATCCAGCGGCCGCCCCGTGCGCCGGCTCTTTCCCGACTTCAAGGCGGTCGAGCAGGACTACTTCCGCAAGACGGGCATCTTCCCGATGATGCACACCGTGGCCATCCGGCGCGAGGTGTACGAAGCCAACCGCTGGATCGCGCAGTCGCTCGTCAAGGCCTTTACGGAGGCCCAACGGCGCACGTACGAGGACCTCTACGTCACCGCGGCACTGAAGGGCATGCTGCCCTGGCTCACCGCGCACGTGGAGGAGGCGCGCGCGCTGATGGGCGACGACTTCTGGCCCTACGGGTTCGCGCGCAACCGTACGGCGCTGGCGACGTTCCTGCGCTACCACCACGAGCAGGGGTTGTCGAAGCGGCGCCTCGACCCCGAGGAACTGTTCGCCCCCGAGACGCTCGAGTCGTTCAAGATCTGACGGGCGGCGCCTCCTTCGGGCCCCCCAGGCCCGCCGCGGCCGCCGACGCCGTCTGCGTGGTGTCCATCGTGTCCTTCGCCGTGCCCGGCCTCGGCTCGTGCCTGCGCGAGCCGTACCTGTGCGCGAACACCCACGTGAACTCGGCGCCCAGCAGGAAGATCTGCGCGGCGTAGTACACCCACACAAGCAGCACCGCGAGCGAGCCCGCGGTCCCGAAGCTCGAGGCCACGCCGGCCTTGCCCACATAGAGACCCACCGCGAACTTGCCGATGGCGAACAGCAGCGACGTGGCGGCCGCGCCGATCCAGACGTCGCGCCACGCAATCTTCACGCGTGGCAGGATCTTGTACATGAGCGCGAACAGTACGGTAATCACGACGAAGCTCACCGCGAAGTCGATCAGGTGCAAGAGCCATTCGAAGTCCTCGAACGCGCCGCCCCACCACTCCCCGAGTGCGGCCAGGGCCGCGCTCACCACGAGAGACGCGATCATCAGGAACCCGATGCTCACCACCAGCCCGAAGGAGAGCACGCGCGCGCGCAGGAAGCTCCAGAGTCCGCTCGTCTGCCGAGCCGCGGGTGCCTTCCAGATGCGATCGAGGTCGCTTTGCAGTTCCGCGAACACGGTCGTCGCGCCGACGGCGAGCAGGACGACGCCGACGATCGTTGCGATCACGCCCTTGCTCGTGTCGCTCGCGCTCGCGACCATCGCCTGGACGACCTGGGTCCCGTCGTCGCCGAGGACGCCTGCCAGCTGGGCGTAGAGGTAACCGCTGGCCGCGTCCTCGCCCCATACGAACCCGGCAATGGCGATGACGATGACGAGCAGCGGCGCGATGGAAAATGCCGTGTAGTACGCGATGCCGGCGCCCATGCTCGGGGCGAAGTCGTCGACCCAGGCCGAGAAGGATTCCCGTGCCATGGACCACAGGTTGCGCGGCGCGAATGCCGATCGGTCGATGATGAAGCCCCCGCGAGAGTCGCACGCGGCACGTAAAACCTGCAACGTGTGCATGCAAAGGTTACCGGTGCCGCGCGCTTTCCGGAGGGAAGCGCGCGCCCCGGGCAGGGACTCGCAAGAGGCGTACCGGGGAAGCGGGCGGCGCTTCTAGTCCTCGGAGTCGTCGTTGACGCCCATTTCGATCTCGTGCAGGCGCATGCGCCTGCGCCACACGTCGATGAGGGCGATCGCGACCGCGAGGATCAGCGGCCCGAGCACGATGCCGGTCGCGCCGAACACGAAGAGCCCGCCCATCGCCGCGATGAACACCGGGACGGTGTGCATCGACACGCGGTTCTTCATGAGCAGGGGGTAGAGGAAGTTGTCGATGAGGCCGATGACGACCGAGCCCCACAGCGCGAGCACGACGGCGCGCTCCCAGTGACCTTCGATCAGGAGATAGGCCGCGGCCGGGATCCAGACGATGGCGGCCCCCAGGAAGGGCAGCACCGCGACCAGCGCCATCACGGCGCCCCACAGCAGCGGCGCCGGCAATTCCAGCCACCAGAACATGAGGCCGCCGAGGGTGCCCTGCACGAGCGCGACGACGAGGGTTCCGTACACGACCGCCGAGATCATGTCGCGGACTTTGTGGGTGACCTGCGACGCCTCGACGTGCGCGAGCGGGAGGAGGCCTTCCAGCGTCTCCATGATCCGCGCCTTGTCACGCAGGAAGAAGAAGAGGAGGAAGAACGTGACCATGAGGCTGATGGCGAACTCGCTCGCGTTGGCGATCGCGGTCTTGACGTTGCCGGCCACGTCGCCTTTCCCGCTCACCTGATCGAAGTCGACGCGCTCCATGATCCAGTTGCGGACCGGCGCGAGGCGGGGAAAGTTGTCGAACGCGCGCTTCCACCGCTCGCCGTCCGCCAGCTTGTGAAACGCATCGGCGCTGGCGATGGCCTCGTTGACGACCTCGCGCGCGAGCATCACGGAGGGGACGGCGATCACGAGCGTCACGACGACGACGGCAAGCGTGGCGGCCGCATTGGGCCATCCCGGCATGCGGGCCTGCAGGCGCTCGTGCAGCGGATGCGCGATCACGGCAAGCACGACGGCCCACGTGAGCGCCGGGACGAAGGGCTGCACCATGAGCCAGCAGAGCCAGCCCACGAGCACGCTCGCCGCCACGAGCACGACGACGAGTATCCTCTCGCGGGTGACCAGCTGATCGCGGTAACGTGCACTCAAGGGCGTGTTCTCCGCTCGGGTGGGGGGGCGTGCCGCCGGCATTCTAGTGGTAAATCCCAGAGGGCGCCCC
>CAZIZD010000484.1:0-3123 GCA_964543615.1 uncultured Alcaligenaceae bacterium
AGCACGTCGGTGGTGCCGGCCGGCGGATACGGCACTATCCACTTGACGGGGCGGACCGGGTAATCGGCCGCCTGCGCGGCGCCTGCAGCAGCGCATGCACAGACAAGGGCCAGGGCGAACGAACGCAGCCATCGGGTCATGCTTTCCTCCTGTGGGCTTTGGGTGCCGGCGATCGCGAGTCGCCTCGCGACATCGTACCTACAATCGGCGCGATCGGGCACCCGCACCCGTGGGGCGGCGGTCCGGCGGCCCCTCCGCGATAAACTCCCGCTCATGGAACGCAAGGAAATCAGGCAGCGCCTGCGCTCACTTTATTCCGCCTTCGAGGCGCTGGACGACGCGCAACTCGATGCGCTTCTCGACGAGTGCGTGATCGTGAACCCGAAGGCGGGCACGATCCTCTTCGACGACAGGAGCCCGTGCGAGGCCATGCCCCTGCTCGTCGAGGGTATCGTGCGCGTATCGAAGACCGGCGCGAACGGGCGCGAGCTGCAGCTCTACCGGGTCGTGCCGGGCGAGGCGTGCATCCTCACGTCGAGCTGCCTGCTCGGCAACGTGGCGTATAGCGCCCGCGGCGTCGCCGAAACCGATCTCGTCGCGGTGGCGCTGCCGCAACCCGTCTTCCAGCGCCTGCTTTCCGGGCACGAGCCGTTCCGCAACTACATCTTCAGCCTGTTCGCCGAGCGCATCGGCGAGCTCATGCAGCTCGTC
Source organism: uncultured Alcaligenaceae bacterium (assembly GCA_964543615.1). Lineage (GTDB taxonomy): Bacteria > Pseudomonadota > Gammaproteobacteria > Burkholderiales > Casimicrobiaceae > VBCG01. The sequence continues at coordinate 712 of CAZIZD010000484.1, forward strand.
GAGGCCGTCGCGTTCCAGAAGCTCGACCAGCGGCTCGCGGCGCTGCTGCTCGGCAAGGGCCGGCTCATTCAGGTCACGCACCAGGCCCTGGCGGACGAGCTCGGGAGCGTGCGCGAGATCGTGAGCCGGCTGCTCAAGAGCTTCGCCGAGCAGGGGATCGTGTCGCTGGGCCGTGAGCAGATCGAGATCGTGGACCCCGCCCGCCTGCGCCGCATCGCTGTGTGACCCAGGTCACAGACGCCGCGCCGCCGGCGCGGGATGATACATCCCGAGCAGCGTGCTCAACTACCTCGAAGAGCGAGCGAACATGAAACCCAACGTCGGCGGCATCGATCGCGTATTGCGTGTCATCCTGGGCCTCGGGCTCCTTTCCCTGTTGTTCATCCTCGAAGGCAACGCCAGGTGGTTCGGCTTGATCGGTCTCGTGCCGCTCCTGACCGCCACGATCCGATTCTGCCCGCTCTATTCGCTGATCGGAATGAACACCTGTCCGGCGGGCGCCAACCGGGCCTGAGGCCGCTCGCAGCGCGCGGGGGCTCGCCGCGCGGGGCGATCGCCTAGGGCAGTCGCGCGCCCACCACGCGCGGGATGCCAGCGAGGTCGCGCCGCACGGTGACGCCCGCGAAGCCGGCCGCGCGCATCAGCGATTGCACGGCCTCGGACTGGTCGTGCCCGTGCTCGACCGCGAGCACGCCACGCGGCGCGAGGAACGCGGGCGCGCGCGTGACGATCGTCCGCAAGGCGGACAGCGCATCACCCGGCGGCACGAGCGCGGTACGCGGCTCGAAGCGGATGTCGCCCGCAAGATGCGGATCGTCGTACGCGACGTAAGGCGGATTGCTCACGATCGCGTCGAAGCGTCCCTCGACCGCCGTCCACCAGTCGGATTCGACGAACGTCACGCTCTTCGAGGTGAGCCGTGCGGCGTTGCCGCTCGCGACATCGAGCGCTTCGCGCGACACGTCGCTCGCAATCACGCTCGCGTGCGGCCGCTCGTGCGCGATGGCGAGCGCAACTGCGCCCGACCCCGTCGCAAGGTCGAGCACGCGTACGGCGGCATCGCGCGCAATCCACTCGAGCGCGAGCTCGACCAGCGTCTCGGTCTCGGGCCGCGGCACCAGCACCGCGGGGGTCACGCGCAGCGGGAGTCCCCAGAATTCCTTGGTGCCGGTGAGATAGGCCACGGGCTCGCCTTCGCGCCGCCGCCTGGCAAGGGCGAAAAACGCATCGGTTTCCGCCTTGGGCAGGTCGTCGTCGCGATGCGCCGCGATCCACGAGCGGTCGCGCGCGACGACGTGCGCGAGCAGCACCTGCGCATCGGCCGGCACGAGCCCGCACTGCGCGAGCGCTTCGCGCAACTTCACAGGCGCGTCATGGAATACACATACATCGTGCGGCCGTAGTGCTCGGCGTCGGCCTCGCGCTGCATGCCGATCTTCTCGAGCACCCGCTGCGACGGCACGTTCTCGGGCCACGTGAGGCCGACGATGCGCTGCAACCCGAGCGTGGTGAATCCGTGCTCCAGGACCGCGCGCGCCATCTCGGTGGCATAGCCGTGTCCCCATTGCGCATGCGGCAGCCGATAGGCGATCTCGATGTCGTCGCCCTCGGGCACGGGAAAGAGGCCGCAACCGCCGACGAACCCGCCGCCGTCGCGCAAGCTCGCGTGCAAGAGGCCGTAGCCCGGACGCGCAACAGCGCCCGCGACCATCCGCTCGATACCCCGCTCGCACTCCTCGCGCGTGCGGCCCTTGAGGCCCGCGCCGAGATAGCGCATGACGCGATCGTCGCCGTCCATGGCGAAGAGATCGGGGAGGTCGCCGTGCGCGAAATGGCGCAGCACGAGCCGCGGTGTGTTGAGGAGGGTCACGCGCGATGCGGATTGCAGGCCGCGAAGAGGCGCAGCCGCAGGTCGTAGTAGTGCCCCCAGCCCTTGTCCGCGAGCCCTGCCTTCATGAGCACGCGCTGCGACGCCTTGTTGCCGGGATCGGTGACGCCGATGATGCGGTCGAGGTCCAGGTCGTCGAAGCCGTAGTGGAACATCGCCGTCGCGCCCTCGGTCGCGAAGCCCTGCCCCCACGCCTCGTGGAGCAGGCGATAGCCGATCTCGACGTCGGGGCTCTTCCCCGCGTACTTGAGCGAGAACCAGCCGATGAACTTGCCGGTGTCGCGGCGCACGGTGTACCAGGCGCCCAGGTCCGGGTAGAGCCGGTAGTAGCGCGCGATGCGACGCACCGCCGCGTGCGTCTCTTCGCGCGTGGCAGGCTTGCCCGTGATGTACTTCATCACGCGCGGATCGCTGTCGAGGCGGTGGAGGTCGTCGAAGTCGGACGGCACGAACTCGCGCATGGCAAGGCGCAACGTCTCCATCCAGAACGCGGGCTTGCCCATCAGCCGCCCTCGCCCGCGAGC
>CAZIZD010000485.1:0-3111 GCA_964543615.1 uncultured Alcaligenaceae bacterium
AGGTCCAGGCCCAGCCGAGGACGAGACGCAACGTCTCGGCGATCTGCGGGGCGGCGCTCGGCAGCAGCACGCGGCGCACGATGCCCGAGGACGTGGCGCCCAGCGTGTACGCGGCCTCGACCAGGTCGCGCCGCGTCGAGCTCACGATCACCGCCACCATGAGCACGATCTGGAAGAACACGCCGATGAAGATCACGAGCAGCTTCTGCGTCTCGCCGATGCCCGCCCACAGAATGAGCAGCGGAATGAACGCCGATGCGGGCAGGTAGCGCGCGAAAGACACGAACGGCTCGAAGAACGCCTCGATGGGCTTGAACGCGCCCATCGCGATGCCGAGCGGCACGCCGATCGCTGCCGCGATGACGAAGCCTCCGACCACGCGCCACACCGTCATGCCGACGTCCCTGGCGAAGCCGTGCTGCGTGAAGAGCGCGTGGCCTTCGCGCAGCATCGTGAGCGGATCGGCGAGGAAGGTCTTCGGCACGAAGCCGCCCAGCGTCGCGGCGCTCCACAGCGCCACGAACAGGACGAAGAAGGCGATGCCGAGCGCGACGCGTCGCGCCCGGGGGACCGGAACGAGGGGCTTCATGCGTCCCGCGTCACTGCAGGCCGGGCATCAGCCCGACGCGAGGCTACCCGTCGGACTGAAGTGCGGCGTGGGAGCAGTCGACACGTTCTACTGGATGAACCGCGTGTCGGCGAGCTTCGACATGTCGGGCAGCTGCTTGATGATCCCGACCTCGAGCAGCAGGTCGGCGGCTTCCTTCGAGAATTGCGCGTGCTCGCCGGCGAAGAACTTCTTGTTGGCGGCGCGATCCTGCCAGCGCAGGTACTTCTGCGACGCCTCGAACTGCTCGCCGGTCTGCTTCACGTCGGCGCCCATGATCTCGAAGCTCTTCTTCGGGTCCTTGGCGATCATGTCGACCGCCTCGAAGTAGCTGTCGGCGAGCGCCTTGGCGGCCTTGGGATTGTCGGCGAGGAACTTGGGCGTGCAGCCGAACGTGTCCATGATCATCGGATAGTCGAGGGTGGTCGCGATGATCTTGCCGGACTGCGGCGCCGCGCGCACCGTGGACAGGTACGGCTCGTAGGTCATGGCTGCGTCGTTCTGGCCGGCGACGAAGGCCTGCGCGGCCGGTCCAGGCTCGAGGTTGACGACCGTCACGTCCTTGACCGAAAGCCCGTTCTTCTTGAGGAACCAGGCGAGCGTGAAATAGGGGGCGGTGCCCGGGGCCGATGCAGCGACGGTCTTGCCCTTCAGGTCCGCGATCTTCGCGATGCTGTTGCGCACGGCCATGCCGTCGGCGCCGTAGCTCTTGTCGAGCTGGAAGATCTGCGTCGTGGGGACGCCGTTGGCGTTCCAAACGATCCACGTCTCCACGGTGGTCGCGGCGCACTGGACGTCGCCCGAGGCGATGGCGAGGTGGCGCGAGGCCTGCGGGATCTTCTTGATCTCGACGTCGAGCCCGTTCTTCTTGAAGATGCCCGCCTGCTTCGCGAGCGTGAGCGGCGCGAAGCCGGTCCAGCCCGAGATGGCGATGGCGACCTTGGTGTCCTGCGCGCCAGCGACCGCGGCATAGGCAAAGAGGCCGGCGACGAGCGGTGCGGCGAATGCGTTGCGCATCGAATGACTCCCGATATCGAAACGATCGAAGTTACGGTGCGGATGGCCGAGTGTCAACCTGTACCGGCGCCTGCCGTTACAATCGCGCCATGCAACTCGTTGCACCTTCGGACTACCGCTCGATGCCATGGAAGAGCGGCGGCGGGACCACGTGGGAGGTGGCCCTCCATCCCGCAGGTGCGGACTGGTCGAGCTTCGGATGGAGGGTCAGCATCGCCGAGGTCGCGAGCGACGGCCCCTTCTCGGCGTTCCCGGGGATCGACCGCACGCTCGTGGTGCTCGCGGGGCACGGCATGCGGCTGAAAGGTGCAGGCGATGCCCCGGTCGACTTGCGGCCGTACGACGCGATCGCATTCGCGGGTGAGGCACGCGTCGAATCCACGCTCATCGACGGTCCCACGCGCGACTTCAACGTGATGGTCCGTCGCGGCGCGTGGCGCGCCGACGTTCGCGTCGTTCGCGATGTCGTTGCCGCGATGCCCGCCGCGACGACGTACGTGTGCCACGCGGCGTCGGGTGCGGCGACCTGCACCGTCGGCGCGACGCAGGTGCGCGTGCCCGAAGCGCACACGCTGGTGACGGCGGCATCGGAGTTCGCGGTGGATGCCACGCGCGGCGCGGTGGCCATCGTCGCGATGGTGTCGGCATGAGGTTCGTCGCGCCGTTCGCGCTGCTGCCGCAAGGCTGGGCGGAGCGTGTCGTGATCGACGTCGACGAGGCGGGCGCCATCGTATCGGTCGTCGCAAACGGCAACGCAGGAGACGCGGAAGTGCTGCGCGGTCCCGTGGTGCCCGCGATGCCCAACGCGCATTCGCATGCGTTCCAGCGCGCGATCGCCGGCCGCACCGGCCGTCCGTCCGCGCATCGCGACGACAGCTTCTGGTCGTGGCGGCACGCGATGTACGCTTTTCTCGATCGCCTCGACCCGGACGGCTTCGAAGCGATCGCGGCGCAGGCCTGCGTCGAGATGCTGAAGGCCGGTTATGGGTCGGTCGCGGAGTTCCACTACGTGCATCACGACCCGCAGGGACGGCCTTACGAAGACCGCGCGGAGCTCGCGATGCGCATCGTGGCCGCCGCGCAGCACGCTGGCATCGGTCTCACGCTGCTGCCGGTCTTCTATGCGCACGCGGGCTTCGGCGGACTTCCGCCCACCGAAGGACAGCGCAGGTTCGTGCACGACGTCGATGCATTCGCCCTGCTCGTAGAGCGCCTGAGCGCGCAGGCGAGGGACCGCTATGTCCTCGGATTGGCCCCGCACAGCCTGCGCGCCGTGATGCCCGGCGAGCTCAGCGTAATTCTTGGGCTCGTTCCGCGCGATGCGCCGGTGCACATTCATGCGGCGGAGCAGACGCGCGAGGTCGACGAATGCGTCGCCGCAACGGGCCAGCGTCCCGTCGAGTGGCTGCTCGCGCATGCCGGCGTCGATGCGCGCTGGTGCATCGTGCACGCCACGCACATGACCGAGCGGGAATGCGATGCGCTTG
>CAZIZD010000486.1:0-3083 GCA_964543615.1 uncultured Alcaligenaceae bacterium
CGTTTGCGACGTCGACCGGCGACCTCCTCGAAGTGACCGCGCACGCGGGCGGCGCCTTCCGCCTGCGCCTGGGTCCCAACACCCGTCCCGATTACGGATTGCTGGTGGGACGCGCGCGCGCATGCACCACATCGCAGCCGGGCCCGCGCCTGTGGACGTTCGCAAACGGCGACGCGACGCTCGAGCTCGCCGGCACGCCGCTTCGGCTGCGCCTGCTGTGGCGGGGCGCGCCGGTGTTCACCTCGATCACCGACGAGCACTTCCGCGGATGGTCGCGCCTTCCCGGCTTCGGCCGCGCGCCGCGCGGAGGACTGTGGACGGCTGCGTTCGCGCTCGCCTCCGGCGAGTCCGTGTACGGGCTCGGCGAGAAGTTCGGTCCGCTCGACAAGCGCGGGCAGCTCGTGCACTCGCAGGTCGAGGACGCGCTCGGCGTCAACACCGGCCTTTCCTACAAGAACACGCCCTTCGCGTGGGGCCCCGGCACCGGCGCGGGCGCGTGGGGGATGCTGGTGCACACGCCCGGCATGGTGACGCACGGCGTGGGCCATCCGGACTGGTCGCACCGCAGCTACGCGGTGGTCGTGGACGACGAGGCGCTCGACCTCGTGCTGTTCGCGGCGGAATCGCCGGCAGCCATCCTCGACGCCTACACCGAGATCACGGGGCGGCCGGCGCCGGTTCCGCGATGGAGCCTCGGGCTCTGGGTCTCGCGCGTGAGCGATTCGACGCCGGCGCATGCGCTCGACGTGGCGCGCCGGTTCCGTGAGCGCCGCGTGCCGTGCGACGTCATGATGCTCGACGCCCGCACCGCCTTCGACGTCGCGACCACGTTCAACTTCGAGTGGGACCCGGAGCGCTTTCCCGACCCGCCCGCATTCCTCGGGCAATTGCGCGAGCAGCACCTGCGTGTTTGCGTGTGGGAGTCACCTTACGTCTCGGTGAACGCGCGCCTCTTCCGCGAGCTCGCGCAGCGCGGCTACCTCATGCGCACCGCGCACGGCGAGCCCTACGTTTTTTCGTGGGACACCTCGCCCGCCGCCAGCACCTTCGGCGACGCGATTTCGCCCATGCCCGACAGCGGCATCGTCGACTTCACGAATCCGGAGGCTGCCGCGTGGTGGCGCGACCGCCACCGCGCGCTGTTCGCCGACGGAGTGAGTGCGATCCGCACCGACTTTGGCGAGCATCTTCCCGACGACGCCGTGTCGTACAGCGGCGACTGGGGGCGGCGCGTCCACAACGTGTATCCCCTGCTCTACAACCGCTGCGTGTTCGACGCGACGCGCGAGTTCCAGGGTGAAGCCGACGCGCCCCCCATCGTGTGGAGCCGCGCGGGCTGGACGGGCAGCCAGCGCTATCCGATCGGCTTCGGCGGCCAGCCGCAGAGCGACTGGGAAGGCCTGGCCGCCTCCATCCGCGGCGCGCTTTCGTGGGGCATGAGCGGCAACCCGTACTACGGCAGCGCCATCGGCGGCTTCTATGGCGCGGCGCCGCCGAGCCCCGAGCTCTACGCGCGTTGGCTTCAGGCGGCGATCTTCGCTTCGCACGTCAGCCTCGACGGCCTGGGTGAGCGCGAGCCCTGGGCGTTCGGTGCCGACGTCGAGGCCATCTGCCGCAAGTGGCTCACGTTCCGCTATCGCCTCGTCCCCTACCTCGAATCGGTCATCGACGTGGCCGTCGACACGGGGATGCCGGTCATGCGCGCGATGCCGCTCGCGTTCCCCAACAATCCGCTGCTGCGCGGTTACGAGACGCAGTTCATGTGCGGCGACGCACTGCTGGTGGCCCCCATCCTGCGCCCCGGGGGCGAGGTGGAGGTCGCGCTTCCGCCCGGGCACTGGTTCGACCTCAACACGCGGCAGCGCATCGCGGGGCGGCAGGTCCTGCGCTATCGCGCCAAGCTCGACCAGTTTCCCGTGTTCGCGCGCGAGGGCTACGTGCTGCCGCTCGGCCGCGCGGTGCAACACACAGGCGAGATCGACGCGGAGCGTCCGGTCGAGCTCCTGTGGGTGTTCGGACCCCCGACCATGGCGCTCGGCGGCTTCTCGCAGCTGCGCATCGACGCGCAGGGCATCCACGTCGCCGAGGGCGTCAGCGCCCAGGTGTGGGGCGATGTCCCGGTGCCGGTCGGCAGGCTCTGATGCCAGCGTTGCGTCCCATCCTCGCCGTCACCTGCGGCGAGCCAGCGGGCATCGGCCCCGAGCTTTGCGCGATGCTCGCGGTGCGCCATGCCGCGCAACCGTTCGCCGCCCGCATCGTGCTGATCGGCGATCGCGCCTTGCTCGACGATCGCGCGCGCAGGATCGGCGCCGATCCCGGCTACGTCGACTACGATCCCGCGCGTCACGTGCCGGCCGGCGACGCCGTCGAAGTCTGGCACCACGCGCTCGCCGCGCCCGTCACGCCCGGCATGCCCGATCCCGCCAATGCGAAGAGCGTGCTGCACATGCTCGACGTGGCCACCGATGCGTGCGCCACCGGCGCGTTCGCAGCGCTCGTCACCGCGCCCATGCAGAAGAGCGTGATGATGGACGCGGGTCTCGCGTTCCTCGGGCACACCGAGCATCTCGCCGCGCGCACGCACACCCCGCGCGTCGTGATGATGCTGGTGGGCGGCGATGCGCAGGCGCCACTGCGCGTTGCTCTGGTGACGACGCATCTCGCGCTCGCAGACGTGCCGCGCGCGATCACGCAGGACGCCGTTCGCGGGACGCTCGCCATCGTGGCGAATGAGCTCGCCGCGCGCTTCGCCATCGCGAGTCCGCGCATCGCCGTGTGCGGGCTCAATCCGCATGCGGGCGAGGGCGGCCATCTCGGCCGCGAGGAGATCGAGGTCATCGCCCCCGCGATCGCGCAGGCGGCGCAAGGCTCGTCGGCCCGCTTCGCCGGTCCGCTGCCCGCCGACACCGTGTTCGTGCCCTCGCACGCACGGAACTACGACGCGATCGTCGCGATGTACCACGACCAGGGGCTGCCGGTGCTGAAGGCCGCGAGCTTCGGACACGGGATCAACGTGACCTTGGGCCTGCCCTTCGTGCGCACGTCGGTCGACCACGGCACCGCGCTCGACCTCGCGGCCGATG
>CAZIZD010000487.1:0-3057 GCA_964543615.1 uncultured Alcaligenaceae bacterium
CATCGTTCCCGAGGCGCGCAGGCTCGACACCGTGACGTTCGAGGAAATGCTCGAGATGGCGAGCCTCGGATCGAAGGTGCTGCAGATCCGCTCGGTCGAGTTTGCGGGCAAGTACAAGGTCAAGCTGCGCGTGCTGTCGTCGTTCGACGAACCCGAGTCGACGGCGCCAGGCACGCTCATCACGTTCGAGGAAGAAGAGCACATGGAACAGGCGATCATCTCCGGCATCGCGTTCAACCGCGACGAGGCCAAGATCTCCGTGATGGGCGTGCCCGACAAGCCGGGTATCGCGTACGCCATTCTGGGACCGATAGCGGCCGCCAACGTCGACGTCGACATGATCGTGCAGAACATCGGCGCGTCGGGGCACACCGACTTCTCGTTCACGGTCAATCGCACCGAGTACCAGAAGGCGCTCGGTGTGCTCGAGGCGGAGCGCGGCAAGGGCTTCGCGGCGCGCGAGATCATCGGCGACAACAAGATCTGCAAGGTGTCCGTGGTGGGCATCGGCATGCGATCGCACGTCGGCATCGCGTCGCAGCTCTTCAAGACGCTGGCGGACGAGGGCATCAACATCCAGATGATCTCCACCTCGGAGATCAAGGTGTCGGTGGTCATCGACGAGAAGTACCTCGAGCTCGCCGTGCGCGTGCTGCACAAGGCGTTCGAGCTCGACAAAGTACCGGCGTAGCCCCCGTGGCCAAGCGCGTCGGCATCGTAGGCCTGGGCTTCGGTGCCGTCGTGCACCTGCCCGCGTTCCGGTCGGAAGGCTGGGAGATCGGGGCCGTCTGCGCCCGCAACCGCGACAAGGCGCGCGCCGCGGCCGATGCCGCCGGTGTCGCGGACGTGCACACCGATCCGGCCCAGCTCTTCGCTCGCAGCGACATCGACGCGATTGCGATCAGCACGCCGCCCGCCACGCATCATCCGCTGACCATGGCCGCGCTCGCAGCCGGCAAGCACGTCGTGTGCGAGAAGCCGTTCGCGATGACTGCCGCGCAGGCGCTCGAGATGCGGGATGCGGCCGCACGCGCCGGGCGCACCGCGATGGTGGCGCACGAGTTCCGCTATGCGCCGCAGCGCCGTTACATCAAGCAGCTGGTCGCCGACGGCTACGTCGGCCGCTTCAATCTCTGCACGATCGAGCTCTTCCTCGATCGCTTCGTGACCACGCAGCCGCGTCCGCTGACGTGGATCGCGTACAAGAGCGAGGGCGGCGGCATTCTCGGCGCCCTCGGCTCGCACTACATCGACGGCCTGCGCGACTGGTTCGGCGAAGTGGCCAGCGTGACGTGCAAGCTGTCCACGCTGCGTCCGGATCTCGTCGACACCGCCACCGGCAAGATCGTGAAGGCCGAGACCGACGACACCTTCTCGTTCACGCTCGACTTCGTGAACGGCGGCAGCGCCACGATGATCGCGTCGTTCGCGGCAACTCCCGCGCGCGGCGCACGCATCTGCGTGATGGGCGACGAAGGCACGCTCATCGCCGAGCAGGCCGGCCCCAATCCCACCGACGACGGCGTGGTGATCGCAAGCCGCAAGGGCGCGCCGCTCGCGCCGCTTGCCACCCCCGCGCAATTCGCCGCGGCGACGGACGCGCGCGACCATCGCCTCATGTCGTTCCGCACGCTGGTGCGCGAGTTCACGCGCGGGATCGAGGAGGGCACGTCGCCCGTGCCCAACTTCGACGACGGCTGGCGCTGCCAGCAGGTGCTGGATGCTGCCCGTCTGTCCTCGGATGCCGGCCGAACCGTAGCGATCGGCTGACGCCGTCGCGGTTCGCATGGACCGCACACCTCTCACGCGCTTCGCATTCCTGTCGCTCGCGGCGGCGCTGGTCACGATCTCGCTCAAGCTCGTGGCGTGGCACCTCACCGGCTCGGTGGGCATGCTTTCCGATGCGCTCGAGTCCATCGTCAACGTCGTGGCCGCGGCCGCGACGATCTGGCTCCTGTACCTTTCCGCGCGTCCGCCCGACGAGCGCCACGCCTACGGCTACTCGAAGGCGGAGTATTTCTCGAGCGCGTTCGAAGGCGCGCTGATCCTCGTGGCCGCCGCGCTCATCGCGTGGGCCGCGGTGCTGCGCCTCATGCATCCGCAGCCGATCGAGCAGGTGGGCATCGGTATCGCGGTGTCGATCGTCGCGAGTGCCATCAACCTGGGCGTGGCGCGGCTGCTGCTCGGCGCCGCGCGCAAGCATCACTCGATCGCGCTCGAAGCCGACGCGCACCATCTGATGACGGACGTGTGGACGTCGGCGGGCGTCGTGGTGGCCGTCGTCGCGGTGGCGGCGACGGGATGGAACTGGCTCGACCCCGTGATCGCGCTCGCGGTCGCGGCGAACATCGTGTTCACCGGAGTGTCACTCTTGCGTCGCTCCGCGTTCGGGCTCATGGACGAGGCGTTGCCGGCCGAGCGCGTCGGGCAGATCAACGCGGTGCTGGACCGCTATCGCGAGCAGGGCGTGGAGTTCCACGCCATCCGTACGCGGGCGGCGGCGGGTCGGTCGTTCGTGTCCATGCACGTGCTGGTGCCCGGCGCGTGGACGGTCAAGCAGGGGCACGATCTCGTGGATCGGGTCGAGCACGAGGTGGCGGCGACGGCGCCCGGCACCACCGTGTTCACTCACCTCGAGCCGAAGGAAGATCCGACGTCGTACAAGGACGAGGGGTTGGATCGTCAGACGCCTGGGGCCTCGTAGGGCGCAATCCGGTACAATGGAGGGCTACGGAGCGAGGCCCGCCAGGGCCGGCGGCGCCCCGTATCCAGATCCGGAGACGTGGCCGAGTGGTCGAAGGCACTCCCCTGCTAAGGGAGCATGCGGGCTAAAACCTGCATCGAGGGTTCGAATCCCTCCGTCTCCGCCAAGTGATATTATGTAAGCGTATGATTATTAAATGAAATTAGTTGGTCAAAAGATCGAAAACTGCGCTATTACCCGCTCCGTTACCCAATAAAGCGTCCACTGGAGCTTCCGTCGTTCCGGCCTCTACCCTACGTCTTAGAGCCATCCTCGCGTAGGCCAATACGCACTGTCGACAGGGCCCATTCGAT
>CAZIZD010000488.1:0-3056 GCA_964543615.1 uncultured Alcaligenaceae bacterium
TGAGCCATGCCTTGTCGTCCGCCGTCTTGACGAGCGGATCGAAGGGCACGATGGCTTCCTCGTCGATCAGCGTGTACATGTCGGTCGACAGCAGGATCGACATCACCGGCGGCTCGCCGCTCTTCACGGCCGTGAGCGCCTTGGTGATGCTCTCCTGGTAGCTGCCCGAGTAGATGGGCTTCAGCTTGATCCCGGGGTTCTCCTTCTCGAAGTCGGCGGCGTAGCCGTCGATGATCTTCGTGATCGGTCCGCCCACCGCGACCGGGTAATAGAACGAGACTTCGGTCTGCGCCTGCGCAGCGCCGGCGGCCAGCATCAGCGCGCCCGCGATCGCGGTCAGCGCGCGTCGCATCCAACGGTGCATCATGGTTTTCTCTCCTCCCAACGGTCCATCAAGCCAACAAGGTCGCGGCGTCGCGGCGCGCACCGGCTTCCCGGCGCGATCCGTCATCCGCGAAGAAATGCTGCGCGCCCGGCACCCACGCAAGATGCGCGGTGTCGCCGGGTGCAAGTCCCACGCTCCCTGGAACGCGCACCGCGATGGGCTGGTCGCCGATCGTGCAGGCGAGGAGCGAGTCGCCGCCTAAGTATTCGACCGTCTCGACCTTGGCGGGCACGCCGCGCGCAAGATCGAGCGTCACGTGCTCCGGTCGGATGCCGAGCCTGCCGCCCGCGCATTCCGCCGGCATCACCGCAGGGCCTTGCGTGCCTGCGATGACCGCGCCGCCGCTGCCGCTCTCGAGCGCGAGCAGGTTCATGGGCGGCGTGCCGATGAATCGCGCCACGAACGCGTTCGCGGGTCGCTCGTAGAGGTCGACCGGCGTGCCGTTCTGCTCGATGCGCCCGCTGTTCATGAGGATTACGCGGTCGGCCATCGACATGGCCTCCACCTGGTCGTGCGTCACGTAGACCATGGTGATGCCGAGCTTGCGCTGCAACGCCCGGATCTCGGCCCTCATCTCGGCGCGCAATTGCGCGTCGAGGTTCGAGAGCGGCTCGTCCATGAGGCACACGGGCGCCTCGTTGATGATCGCGCGGCCGAGCGCCACGCGCTGCTGCTGTCCCCCCGAGAGCTGCCCGGGCTTGCGCGCGAGCAGGGCCGTGAGCCCCAGCAGATCGGCGACGCGCGCGAGGCGCGCCTTGCAGTCGGCGTCGGCGACGCGCCGCACGCGCAGCCCGAACAGGATGTTCTCGGCGACGGAGAGGTGGGGAAACAACGCATAGCTCTGGAACACCATCGCGATGTTGCGCTGCGCAGGCGGCAGCTTCGTGACATCGCGCCCGCCGATGCGGATGGCGCCACCGTCCGCGGCTTCGAGACCGGCAATGAGCCGCAGCGTCGTGGACTTGCCGCAGCCCGATGGGCCCAGAAGGACGTTGAGCGTGCCCTCGGCCAGCGAGAAGGAGACGCCATCGACCGCGCGCACCTGTCCTTCCGCGGTCGACCAATGCTTGCTCACCTTGTCGACGACGATGGCCGACACGCGTTCGCCTGCCCTTTGCGGGATGCTGGAAGAGGCGTGAAGTCTAGCCGAAAAGGGCGCAGAGCGCGGCGCCCGGATCCGGCGCGCGCATGAACGCTTCGCCGACGAGGAAGGCGTTGACGCCCTTCGCACGCATGAGCGACACGTCGCGCGGGATGGCGATGCCGCTCTCGGTCACCACCAGGCGGTCGCCGGGAATGCGCGGAAGGAGGTTGAACGTGGTGTCGAGCGTGACGCTGAAGTTGCGCAGGTTGCGGTTGTTGATCCCCACAAGGCGCGTCGTGAGCGCGAGCGCGCGGTCGAGCTCCTGCGCGTCGTGAACCTCGACCAGGACGTCCATGCCGTAGTCGTGGGCGCACCGCTCGAGGCCGGCCATCTGCTCGTCCTCGAGCGCCGCCACGATGAGCAGGATCGCGTCGGCGCCGAGAGCGCGCGACTCCGCGACCTGGTACTCGTCGACGATGAATTCCTTGCGCAGCGCGGGCAGCGTGCACGCCTCGCGCGCCTGCACGAGGTACTCGGCCGCCCCCTGGAAGAAGGGCTTGTCGGTGAGCACGGACAGGCAGGCCGCACCCGCGCGCTCGTACGACGCGGCGATTGCGGGCGGGTCGAACGTCTCGCGCAGCAAGCCCTTGCTGGGGCTCGCGCGCTTGATCTCGGCGATCACCGCCGGCTTCGATTGCGCGATCTTGTCCCGCAGCGCGCGCTCGAAGCCGCGCGCGGGCGGTGTCGCGCGCGCCTGTGCATCGACCTCGGCGAAGGGCTTGGCCACTTGCGCGGCGATCACCTCCTGCTGCTTGGTCGCGATGATCTTCTCGAGGATGTCGCTGCGGCTCATAGGCTTCCCGTCAGGCTCCGGCGAGTTTCTGCGTCGTGGCCACGAACGCATCGAGCTTGCGCTTCGCGGCGCCGCTCGCCAGCGCCTCGCGCGCGCGCTCGATGCCGTCGCCGATCGAGCGCGCGACGTTCGCGGCATAGAGGGCGGTCGCGGCATTGAGGGTCACGATCTCGCGCGGCGTGCCTTCCGTGTTGGAAAGGGCTTCGAGCACCATCTCCTTCGACTCCTCGGCGCCCGCCACCTTGAGGCCGCGGCTCGACTTCATCGACAGGCCGAAATCCTCGGGGTGGATCTCGTATTCGCGGATCTGCCCGTCCTTCAGCTCGCCCACCATCGTGGCGGCGCCGAGCGAAACCTCATCCATCCCGTCCTTGCCGTAGACGACCAGCACGTGCTCGGCCCCGAGCTGCTGCAGCACGCGCACGTGAATGCCGACGAGATCGGGATGGAACACGCCGATCAGCTGGTTGGGCGCCCCCGCGGGATTGGTGAGCGGTCCCAGGATGTTGAAGATCGTGCGCACGCCGAGCTCTCGCCGCACGGGAGCGGCATGCTTCATCGCGGCGTGATGGTTGGGCGCGAACATGAAGCCCATGCCGGTCTCGCCGATGCACGTCGCGACCGCTGCCGGCGAGAGCTGGATGTTGGCGCCGAGCGCCTCCAGCACGTCGGCGCTGCCGGACTTCGACGACACCGACCGGTTGCCGTGCTTGGCCACGCGCGCGCCTGCCGCC
>CAZIZD010000489.1:0-3049 GCA_964543615.1 uncultured Alcaligenaceae bacterium
GGTCGTAGACGTCGCCGTTCGGGTAGACCGGAACCTCGAACTCGACCTCGTCGTCGGGCTTGCCGACCTCGAGGCGCTTGTAATGGTTGTAGACCGCGACCGAGAGGATCTTCTTCGCGGGCTCCTGGCCGATGACGTACTGGTCGAGCGACTGCCGGATCTCGTGCGGCGTCGGGAGCTTGTTGCGGTCCGTGCGCTGCGCCTCCGATCCGGCACCCTCCTCGCGGATGATGTCGTTGCAGAGCTCGATGCACTCGTCGCAGATGAACACCGACGGACCGGCAATGAGCTTCCTCACCTCATGCTGGCTCTTGCCGCAGAAGGAACAGTAGAGAAGCTTATCGCCAGAAGTTTTTTCGGCCATTCAATAACCTGCGCGTGGAACCTCGTCCTCGACCTTATGACGAGACTCTACGCGCCCGGGACCCGGTTCTGCAAGACCTTGTCGATGATACCGTACTCCTGGGCCGCATCCGCCCAGAGGAAATTGTCACGGTCGTGGTCGCGCTCGACCTGCTCGGAAGTCCGATTGGTGAACTTGGCCATCAGGTTGATGAACCGGTGCTTGAGGTCGATCACGTACTGGGCGTGCCGCTCGATGTCCGAGACCTGGCCCTGGAAGCCGCCCGACGGCTGGTGGATCATGATCGTCGAATTGGGCAGGGCGTAGCGCTTGCCCTTGGTGCCGGCCGCGAGCAGGAATGCGCCCATGCTGGCCGCCATGCCCACGCACAGCGTCGACACGTCCGGCTTGATGAACTGCATCGTGTCGAAGATGGCCATCCCGGCCGACACCGACCCGCCCGGCGAGTTGATGTAGAAGTGGATGTCCTTGTCCGGGTTCTCGGACTCGAGGAACAGCATCTGCGCCACGATGAGGTTGGCCGTGACGTCGTTGACCGGCCCCACGAGAAAGATCACGCGCTCCTTGAGGAGACGCGAATAGATGTCGTAGGCACGCTCGCCGCGACCGCTCTGCTCGATGACCATCGGCACGAGGCCGAGAGCGGTCGGGTCCTGCAGGGTGCCGTGCGTGGGGAAATGGGAGTTCACGGTCGGTTCGCCTGTTGCAAATGAGGGTCACGCGGCGGGAATCCCGCCGCCTCGAAGGAAGATGGTACCGATATGGCCGCGCGTCAAGCGGCAAATCGCAATATGCCGCTTATCCGCGCGCCGGCCCCATGAGCGCTTCGAACGTCGTGGGCACGTCCTTGACCTGCGCCTTGGCGAGCACCCAGTCGATGACGTTGTGCTCCACAGCCATGTTCTCGAAGTCGGAAAGGCGCTCGGGCTTCTCGTAGTGCCAGCGCACCACGGCATCGGGCTGCTCGTAGGTCTGTGCGATTTCCTGCACCATCGCCTTCACCTGGTCGGGGCGCGCTTGGAGCTTCTGCTCGCGCACCAGCTCGCCCACGATGAGACCGAGCGCCACGCGTTCCTCGGCCTGCGGCTTGAACATGTCCGGCGAGAGCTTGATGTCCTCGGGCTTCATCCCCTGCTGCTGCAGGTTGGCGGCCATGCGTCGCGCAAGCTCGCGCGACTCCATCTCGACGAGCGATGCCGGCAGGGGCACCTGCGTGGTCTCGCGCAGGACCTTCATCGCCTGGTCGCGAAGATTGCCCTCGACCTTGCGCTTCAGCTCGAGGCGGAGGTTTGACGCGATCTCCGCGCGAAGATCCTCGATCTTGCCCGACTTGATGCCGAAGGCCGTCGCGAATGCGCCGTCGAGCTCGGGGATGCTCGGACGCTCGATCTCCTTCACGGTCAGCGCGAACTGCGCCACTTTGCCGGCGACTTCCTTGCCGTGATAGTCGGCGGGAAACGTGAGCGGGAACGTCTTGCTCTCGCCCGTCTTCATCCCGGCAACGGCCGCCTCGAACTCGGGAAGCATGCGGTTCTCGCCGAGCGAAATGGGGAAGTCCTTGGCCTGGCCGCCCGCGAACTCGACGCCGTCGATCGTGCCCGTGAAGTCGACCTTCACGCGGTCGCCGTCCTGCGCGCCCTCGGCCGTCGGGTGGTACGTTGCGCGCTGCTTGCGCAGCACGAGGAGCGTCCGGTCGACGTCGGCGTCCGTGACCTCGACTTGCGGACGCTCGATGGTCGCACCGCTCACGTCGCCGACCCTGAACTCGGGGTAGACCTCGAACACCGCGGAGAACTCGAGCTTGGTCGCGTCCTTCGCATCGGCCGCGGGCTCGATGCGCGGAAAGCCGGCGACGCGGAGGTTCTGCTCGCGCACGGCGTCGTCGAAGCTCTTCTGCACGGCATCGGAGATCACGTCCGAGCGCACCTGCGGGCCGTACTGTTGCGCGACCATCTTCATCGGGACGTGGCCTGGACGGAATCCCGCGATCTTGACGGTCTTGGCGAGGCGCGCGAGGCGCTGGCCGACCTCGCCTTAGATGTCGCCCAGAGGAACCGCGACGTTCAACCGCCGCGAAAGCGGGCCCAAGGTCTCCAACGTGCTTTGCATGTGTTATGTCCTGGTCTTGCGATGGTGCGAAAGGGGGGACTCGAACCCCCACGGGTTGCCCCGCCAGCTCCTAAGGCTGGTGCGTCTACCAATTCCGCCACTTTCGCGGCATCCCGTGGCATGGAGGCGCGCGGGGTTGCATGGGGGTTCCGGCTCGAAGCCGGCCGAACGGGTTAGTATAGCAGGTTACGCATCCGCTCGCGCACGCGGCGGGCGCCCCACAACGCTTGTCCTTTCGCTCGATTCTGCGCAAATCCGCGTGTCCGTCGGTCATTACGAAAACTTTCCCGTCGCGTCAAGGCTCGTGCCGGCGCCGCTGCGGCCCGCGGTCGTGGCCATCTACCGCTTCGCGCGCGCGGCCGACGACATCGCCGACGAGGGCGACGCGACTGCCGAGGAACGGCTCTTGGCGCTGGCCGCCTGCGACGCCGCCCTCGAAGCCATCGCCCGCGGCGAGACTCCGGCAGAACCGCCCTTCCCCGCGCTCGCCCACGCCATCCGCGAGCACGCGTTGCCCATTCCCCTCCTGCATGCGCTCATATCCGCGTTCCGGCAGGACGTCACCACCACGCGCTA
>CAZIZD010000490.1:0-3044 GCA_964543615.1 uncultured Alcaligenaceae bacterium
AGGATGTGCGGAATGGGGTTCTTTTTCGCCCCCGGGGTTGTAAGTTGGCCGCTTCGTCACTCGCTGGCGGCGAACCTCAATCCACCTGCTTCGCCCCCGATGCCTGCACCACCGCCTTGTAGCGCTCGAGCTCTTCCTTGGCGAACTTGGTGAACTGCTCCGGCGTCCAGTCGTAGCTCTGCGCGGCGCTCTTCAGGAGCCGCGCCTGGATCTCGGGCGTCTTCAGCACCGCGTTGATCTCGCGGTTGAGCCGCTCCACGACCGCCTTGGGCGTGCCCGCGGGCGCAAGGAAGCCGTACCAGGTCGACGTGTGCACGTTGGGGATGCCCACCTCGTCGAGCGTCGGCACGTTGGGCAGCGCAGGACTGCGATTGGCCGACGCCACCGCCAGTGCCTTCAGGCGGCCGCTCTCGACGAACGGCAGCGCGGTCGGCGGGTCGACCATGTAGTCGATCTCGCCGGCGACCAGGCCGGCCTCCGCGGGCGCCGTCCCTTTGTAGGGCACGTGCACGGTCTGGATGCCCGTCGCAGTGTTGAACATCACGCTGAACAGATGCTGCGACGACCCCACGCCCCCTGATCCGAAGTTGAGCTTGCCGGGACTGGCCTTGGCGATGGCCACGAGGTCCTTCGGGGAGTTGGCCGGCGAGTTGGCAGGCACGACGAGGAAGCTCGGCACGATGTACGCGAGCGCCACGTAGTCGAAGTCCTTGATGGGGTCGAAGCCGAGCTTGGAATAGAGCCACGGGTTGACCGAGTTGGGCGACAGCGATCCCATGAGCAGCGTGTAGCCGTCCGCCGGCTCCTTGGCGGCCGCAGCGGTGCCGAGATTGCCCGCGACGCCGGGCTTGTTGTCGACGATGATCGGTTGCCCGAGGCGCTCCGCGAGCGGCTGCGAGATGATGCGCGCCGCCGTGTCGACACCGCCGCCCGGCGGCCACGGCACGATCAGCTTGATCGGCCGGCTGGGGTAGGCCTGCTGTGCGTGCGCAATCGCCGCCACCGCCATGAAGGCGGCTGCCGCGAGGTTCTTCCATGTGCTGCTGCCCATAGCTCCTCCTTGTGGGAACGTCCTACATCTCGCAACCGAGTTGACGCAGTCGTGCGTCCACCCACGCGCGATCGAGCGCGGCCTTTGCCGCGGCGCCGATCTCGCGCGCCTCCACCTTCTGTTTTTCTCGTGCGGCAGCCAGCACGGCCGCCGTTGCATCGAACGGCACGCACAGGATGCCGTCGCCGTCCCCCAGCACGAGGTCGCCCGGCTCGATGACCATGCCGTCGATCGCGATGGGGACGTTGATCTCGCCGGGTCCGTCCTTGTACGGACCGCGGTGCGTGACGCCGGCAGCGTAGACGGGGAAGTCGCTCGTCCGCAACTCGTCGGCATCGCGCACCGCACCGTCGATGACGAAGCCCGCGACGCCGCGCGCCTTGGCGTACGTGGACATGATCTCGCCGATGATCGCGTTGGTGAGATCGCCGCCCGCGTCCACGACGATCACGTCGCCCGGCTCGGCGAGGTCGAGTGCCTTGTGCACGAGCAGGTTGTCGCCGGGCCGCGTCTTGACGGTAAATGCGGGACCCGCCATGCGCCCGGCCTTGTGCATCGGTCGCAACCGGGCGCCTCCCGCGCTCATGCGGTGCATCGAGTCGCTCACGTTGGCGACGGGAATCTCGCGGAAGGCGGCCGCGATGCTGGCGTCCACCTTGCGCGTACGGTGCAGAATCCGAAATCCGATCACGACATCCTCCTTGCCTTGTCCTCA
This sequence comes from uncultured Alcaligenaceae bacterium, assembly GCA_964543615.1. Classification (GTDB taxonomy): domain Bacteria; phylum Pseudomonadota; class Gammaproteobacteria; order Burkholderiales; family Casimicrobiaceae; genus VBCG01. The sequence continues at coordinate 1,767 of CAZIZD010000490.1, forward strand.
TGGGTGCGCTCGAGCGCGCGTGCAAGCCGCGGATAGACGCGGCGCGCGTTGCCGCCCAGGATCTTCTCGCGGTCCTGCGCCTGCAGGGTGGCGATGCCGTCGAGGATGCGCTTGGTGTCGTCGAACGCGTGCCCCGTCTCAGGATCGATGCCCTGCACCGCACCGAAGATCTCCGACGCGAACAGGATGTTGTCCGCGGGAATCACCTCGAGCAGGCAGCGCATGCCCGCGCCGTGGTACACGCAGGTATCGAAGAACACGTTGCGCAGCAGGTGCTCGCGCAGGCACGGCTTGCCCAGATCCTGCGCGAGACCGCGGTAGCGTCCCCAGTGATACGGCACGGCGCCGCCGCCGTGGGGGATCACGAAGCGCAGGGTGGGGAAGTCGCGGAAGAGATCACCCTCGACGAGCTGCATGAAGGCCGTCGTGTCGCCGTTGATGTAGTGCGCACCCGCGGTGTGGAAGCTCGGGTTGCACGACTGCGACGTGTGCAGCATCGCCGGCACGTCGAGCTCGACCATGCGCTCGTACAGCGGGTACCAGCTGCGGTCGGTGATCGGCGGCCCGCTCCAGTGTCCGCCCGATGGATCGGGGTTCAGGTTGCAGCCGACGAACCCGAACTCGGTCACGCAGCGCGTGAGCTCGTCGAGGCATCCTGCGGGCGACGCGCCCGGGCTCTGCGGGAGCTGGCACACGCCGACGAAGCGATCGGGATAGAGCTCGCACACGCGATGGATGAGCTCGTTGCAATGCTCGGACCAGTGGCGGCTCGTCGTCTCGTCGCCGACGTGGTGGCCCATGCCCGCGGCGCGCGGCGAGAACAGCGTGAGGTCGGTGCCGCGTTCCCGCTGCACGCGAAGCTGCGCCCGCTCGACGCTCTCGCGGATCTGGTCGTCGGTGATGAAGAGCGGCGCCTTCGCACGCGAAGCGTGCGGATCGGCGAGCGCGTCGATCTGCGCCTTGCGGAAGGCCGCGAGCTCGGGCGGGCTCGTCGTGTAATGGCCGTGGCAGTCGACGACGGTCATCGCGCGGCTTTCGCCAAAGCCTCGACCACCGCCTCGCCCATGGCCTTCGTCCCCACGACCCGCGCGCCCGGCTGCGCGATGTCCGCCGTGCGATAGCCCTCCGCGAGCGCGCGGCGCACCGCGGCGTCGATCGCGTCCGCGAGATCGCCGCGCTCGAAGGAATAGCGCAGCATCATCGACGCCGACAGGATTGCCGCCAGCGGATTGGCGATGCCCTTCCCCGCGATGTCGGGCGCCGAGCCGTGCACGGGCT
>CAZIZD010000491.1:0-3033 GCA_964543615.1 uncultured Alcaligenaceae bacterium
TTTTCGATCGAGTGGGCGCCGTCCGTCAAATCGGTGTGATTGTGGAAGTCGCCCGCTGCATAGCGTCCGGGGGTCTTGGTCGCGAGGGCCGGCGCGAGCACCAGGCCCACGACCGTGGAAGCAGCCATCGCGCAACCCGCGAGCGCGAGCTTTCTCTTGGGAGATCCGGGGTTCATCTGGAAGGGGACCGAGTGAAAAGGGCGATGCAGTGGCGCAAGGACCGTGCCACGCCCCGCCGGTGCCGCCACCCCGGCGCCCGCTCGGGGCTGGCTAGCGGCCGGCGCTGCCGCGCGCCACGTCCTCGACCGGCGCACTGCCTGCGGCGAGGTCGACCCGCTCCACCCGCCGCGCGGGCAGCCGGACCGAGAAGGTGCTGCCGCTGCCCGGCTCGCTCGCGATCTCGAGCTCGGCCTGGTGCCGCAGGAGGACGTGCTTGACGATGGCAAGCCCGAGCCCCGTGCCGCCGGTCGCCCGGGACCGCGACCGATCGACGCGATAGAAGCGCTCGGTGAGGCGCGGGATGTGCTCGGCTGCGATGCCGATGCCGGAGTCGCGGACCGAGAAGACGCCCGTTCCATCGGGATCGATGCGCCAGGCGAGCGTAATCTTCCCCGCGGCAGGCGTGTAGCGGATGGCGTTGCTGACGAGGTTGCCGAACGCGCTTGCAAGCTCCTCGCGGCTTCCCGAGATCGTGGCGGCGTCGCCGATGTCGAGCACGACCTCGTGGTGGCCGCGCGAGAGGCCCTTGGCGTCGGCGGAAACGGAGAGCAGGAGCGGCACGATCGCGAATCGCTCGTCCGCCAGCGGGTTGTGCTCGCTCTCCAGCGCCGAGAGTGTGAGCAGGTCTTCCACGAGGCGCTGCATGCTCGCGGCTTGCTCGCGCATGAGCTCGAGGAAGCGCCTGCGCTGGCGTTCGTCGAGCTCGAGCTCCTGCAGCGTCTCGACGAAGCCGCTGATCACGGTCAGCGGCGTCTTGAGCTCGTGCGAGACGTTGGCGATGAAATCGCGCCGCATCCTCGCCACCGCCTCGAGCTGCGTCACGTCGCGCGCGATGAGGAGCTTCTCCGCCACGCCAAAGGGCACGACCTGGATCGCGAGCGTAGTCCCGGGCTCCCGCTGCGAATCGATGACGATGCTCTCCACGTAGTCGTCCGACTCGAGATAGCGCACGAACTCGGGCTGCCGGACGAGATTGGCGAGCGGCGTGCCGCGATCCTGTGCGAGGTCGAGGCCGAGCAGGGATTGCGCGCGCTGGTTCGCCCACTTGATGCGGTTGGTCGTGTCGAGCACGACCATGCCGTCGGGAATCGCCTCGGCGGCGCTCTGGAAGCGCTCGATCGTATGCGCGAGGTCGCGCTCATGCGCGCGCCGGGTGCGCACGCGGCGGTACAGCGCCGACCAGGCACCGCGCCACGCCCCGCCGCTTTCCGGTACCGGGGCGTCGGGACCCTTCGACGCCCACGTGACGAGGCGATCGAGGTTGCGCACGTGCTCGACGAGTATCGCGCCCCACCCGATCGCGAGGACCGCGAAGGCCCACGTGGCGTTCCCGAACGCGAGCACGAGGGCCGCCACCGCGAGCACCGCCCCCGGCGCCGCGATCGCGCGCAGGAACGTAGCCCCCGGCCTCTGCAATCCTCGCTCCTAGCGCGGCGCCGCGAGCCGGTAGCCGCTTCCGCGCACCGTCTCGATGAGATTGGCAAGGCCGAACGGCTCGAGCGCGAGACGCAGCCTGCGCACGTGCACGTCGACCGTCCGCTCCTCGATGTAGACGTGATCGCCCCACACCTGGTCGAGGAGCTGCGCGCGCGAGTGGACCCGCTCCGGCCTCGCGAGCAGGAAGCGAAGGAGGCGATATTCGGTCGGACCCATCGGCACGGACTGGCCGTTGGCAGTCACGCGATGCGTCAGGGGATCGAGCGTAAGCCCGCCCGCCGACAGCGCCTCCTGCGCAGATTCCGGCGCACGGCGGCGCAGCACGCTCTTGATGCGCGCCTTGAGCTCGCGCGGCGAGAACGGCTTGGTCACGTAGTCGTCGACCCACGCCTCGAGGCCGGCCACCCGGTCCGCCTCGTCGGTGCGCGCGGTCACCATGATCACCGGCAGTTCCTTCGTGCGCGGATCGGCACGGAGCTGCTTTGCAAACGCAAGCCCCGACTGACCGGGCAGCATCCAGTCGAGCAGCACGAGATCGGGCAGCGCTTCCTTGAGGAGCGCGCTCGCGGTCTCCGCGTCGCCCGCCTCGCGCACCTCGTATCCCGCGTCGACCAGGTTGACCTTGAGGAGCTCGAGGATCGCCGGCTCGTCCTCGACGACGAGAATGTTGGGCATCACCGCCGCGCTCCCCTGCCGCTCACTCGCTGACCTCGGCGCGAATCTGCTCGGCGGTGGCGTGGCGCACGTCGATGCCGCGCACGACCTGCACCACGGCCTCCGCAATGTTCTTGGCGTGATCGCCGATGCGCTCGATGGACTTGGCGACGAACACGATCTCGAGCGCGGGGCTGATCGTGCGCGGGTCCTCCATCATGTAGCTGATGAGCTGGCGCATGATCGCGGCGAACGCGGCGTCGATCTCCTCGTCGAGGTCGATCACCTCGGCAGCGGCGATGACGTCGAGGCGCGCGAAGGCATCGAGCGCGAGCTGCAGCGTCTCCTTCGCCCGCGCGGCAGCGCGGCTCACGTCGAAATGGCGTACCTGCGCGAGGCGCTGGTACTGCGCGGTCTGCGCGGCGCGATACGCGATCTTCTTGATCTCGTCGCCCGCGCGCTCGAGGTCGTTCACGATCTTGGTCACCGTGAGGACCATGCGCAGGTCGATCGCCGCCGGCTGCCGCTTGGCGATGATCTGGCTGCACTGCTGGTCCATGTCGACCTGCATCTGGTTGATCACCTGCTCGTCGGCGCCGACGGCATCGAGCAGCGCGCCATGCTCCTGCTCGCGGGCGAGGAGTTCGATCGCGCGCGCGAGCTGGGTCTCGACGATGCCGCCCATGGACAGGACCCCGGAGCGGATCGCTTCCATGTCGGCGT
>CAZIZD010000492.1:0-2998 GCA_964543615.1 uncultured Alcaligenaceae bacterium
GATCGGCGATGCCTTCGGCAGGGCCCTCACGAGTGGCGACATTCGCGACAAGATCCTGGCGACGGGCGCGGTTCCACCCGGCAGCGATTCACCCGCCGCCTTTGCGGAGTTCATGGCCAAGGAGCGCGCGCGCCTGGGCGACGTCGTCACGCGCTCGAAGATCGAGCTCAAGGACTAGGTACCTGCCCGCTCAGCGGCGTGTAGAGCGCCGCGTCGTCGACGTCGGCGAAGCCGCGGACCGTGACAGGGACAACGCGAGGTTGTCCCTGTCGGCAGCTTCAATGAGAACGTCGCCTCTATCTCGCTCTCGACCTCCTTGCGCTCACGACATTGCTTGGCCGTGAGCCCGGAACCGGTGAAGTCGAGCGGACCGGACTCCTCGTGCTTGTACTGCGCGATGATGTCCTGGCAAGCCGCGAAGGTGACGCCGGCAGCGAGGAACGAACCCGTTGCCGGGCGCAAGGCTCGTCAGTTGCGGCCGCGCGCGCCACCGCGCGCAAAGGCCATGCATCCTCGGGTACGCCGGACTTTCAGGCGGACGCGACGGCCAGCCTCACCCGGCGCCGCATGCCGCGCCCGGAGATGTCCTCCTGCGTCTTGCAGGAGCAGTAGTACGTCGACAACTGCTTCGTGTTGCGCAGCGCGAAGAGCAGGAGCGTGAGCGCGGCCTCGTCCGCGCCGGCGACCCCCTCCCACGTGAGGACCCCGCTCGTGGCGCCGTTCGCGTCGTAACCTTCGAAGGCGACGTGCGCCCAGTTCTCGCGGCACGCGAAGAGCTCGTGGATGTTGAGGAACGGCACGCCGAGTGCGTCGAGCTTCAGCACCATGGCCATGAGCTCACGCATGCGGTCGGGCACGACGGGAATCTCGACGGCGACCTCGTCGAAGAAGTGCATCGCACACTCGAGCGGCTCGGTGTCGAACTCGCGCGCCACGAGGTTGAACCGGAGCGCGTCGAGACCGGCATCGCGCAGTTGTGCGAGCAGCGCGTCGGTCAGCCGATCCCCGTTGGTGTAAAGATCGATGCGCACGCGAAACGGGAGCGTCCGCAGCGCGCGCACGAGCCGCAGCAGGCGCTCCGGCCGCAGCGTGGGCTCGCCGCCGCTGATGCCGACGCTGCGCAGCGCGTAGCGTTGCACGATCGCGGGCGCCTCCTCGGGCTCGGCGATGCGCACGCCGTGCACCACGAGATCGTCGTTGCGCGGCTTCTGGTTGAAGCAGAAGAAGCACTCGCGGGTGCACGCGCCGGTGACGTAAGCGTTGGTGCCCTTGCCGCCAAGGCAGCCGCGGCAGCCGGGCGGCAGATGCCGCGTATAGAGCGTGCGCCGTTCGATCGAGCCGCGGATGCCGCCGGCTGCCAGCGCTTCGAGCAGCGCGTCGACGCGCGCGGCCCGCTGGTCATCGTCGGGACGCCGCTCGATGGGCAAGTCGTGGCGCAGGGCGTCGGCTCTGCGCGCGTACCACGCAAGATCGTCTTTTTCCTTGAGCATGGCCGGTCTCGCATCGATCGCGCGGGATACGGCACTGTGCGACATGCGATGCAGACGAGGTTTGTGAAAGATCAAGGGACGTGACGCGACCGTGTGGGAGATGCCCGGCCCGCCCGCGTCATACGGCAAGTGGGACGACGGTGGGCGCCGTCCTACGCAAGAAGCGTTTGAACTCGACTACCTCGCGATCGGGGATCCCGGGAGACTCGACTCCTCCAAAACACGATCCAGATCAAGGAAACCTTCATGCCCAAAGCAGCCGCGACAAAGTCCACGGCCTCCCCCAGCACCCTCGACGCGATCCAGCTCCTCACGGCGGACCACAAGTCCGTGAAGGCACTCTTCGCGGAGTTCGAGACCCTCAAGGATCGCGAGGGCGATGACGAGAAGAAGCAGGCGCTGGTCGAGCGCATCTGCGCCGAGCTCACCATCCACGCGACCATCGAGGAGGAGATCTTCTATCCGGCAGTGCGGGAGTCCATCGACGACGAGGACCTCATGGACGAGGCCGACGTGGAGCACGCGAGCGCCAAGGAGCTCATCGCGCAGCTGGAGTCGGCGAGCCCCTCCGACGACCACTACGACGCGAAGGTGACGGTCCTCGGCGAAATGATCGAGCACCACGTCAAGGAGGAAGAAGGCCAGATGTTCCCGAAGGCACGCAAGGCCATCGACGTCGAAGCCGTCGGCGCCGAACTGATGGAGCGCAAGACGGAGCTTGCTGGCGAGTACGGATTCACGGAACAGGATCTGCCCACCCCGGTAGCGCGAGGCGCATCCCCGGGCAAGAAGGGCAGTGGAAACCGCGCGACCAAGTAGGTCCCCCGAGAGGGCGCTGGGCCGAGGCCGCAGGCCCTCTCAACGGAATGCGGGCGACGGAGCCTGATCGCTCCAGCAGGCCGTCGCCCACACCCTGTCCGCGATCGAGCCCGGGACGATCGGCTGGGGGACGGAACGCGATAGCGAGACCTTCAATGCGGCCGGGCTGTCGACTGCCACTCCTTGCGCATCGAAGAATTGCATGGCGAGCATGCGCACCCGGCGCTCGGCGCAGTCGATGCGCTGCGTGAACAACGCGGAGCGATAGTTCCGCGGGCGCGCCCTATCGGAAAGCGGGATCGCGACGTCGCTGTCCTTGACGACGCGATGCGTCACGTAAACGGCGTCACCCACCTTGCGGACTGCGGAGGCGTGAAGGTACATGCGCCCGGGGTCGGGCATGCCGTCGATGCCCGCTTCCCTCCACCCATCATCCTCCGGCGCACTGCAACCCGCGAGCCCAACCAAGGCGTGCAGCGCCGTGACCACCGGGACGAGCGGCTTCATCGCCCGCGAAGGCAGACCGTCACGGCGTCTTTCCGGCTTGCCCGGCCAGTTCCGCAGGAGCGTCGCGCGACCCGTTGAGCTTGAGGATCGTCGCATTGAGCACGCCGGCGAACGACCCCCAGGCCAGGTAGGGCACGAACAGCCACGCCGCCAACGGCACGACCTGCGCGGCCAGCGCGATG
>CAZIZD010000493.1:0-2968 GCA_964543615.1 uncultured Alcaligenaceae bacterium
CCGCCGGCGTCAACCTGCGTGCGCTCGTGCCCGTGAACCTCCGCCCGATCGAGAAGGCGTACAAGCTCGGCAACCAGTTCGGCCTCGTGTTCCTCGACCTGCCCATCGGCATCGAGAATCCGGTCGAGCGGCTGTATGCCGTGCGCGCCAACATGAATGCGCTCAAAGGCTCGTACCAGCCGGTGCTCGCATTGGGACTGCTGGCCGCGATGGGCTCGGGTCCCAAGGCCCTGCAGGACGTCCTGCTCGAGGCGCTCGCGCGCAACGCGTCGGGCGTGATGACCAACGTCCCCGGACCGCAGCAGCCGCTCTATCTCGCGGGCGCGCCGATCAAGAGCCTCATGTTCTGGGTGCCGCAGTCGGGCGACATCGGGATGGGCGTGTCGATCATCTCGTACGACGGCGCCGTGCAATTCGGCGTCATCACCGACGAAGGGCTGTGTCCCGATCCCGACCTCATCGCGGAACGGTTCGCGGGCGAGTTCGAGAAGCTCGTGCTGACGACGCTCATGTCGCCTTGGCCACGCGAGGGCGACCTCGACCCGGAAGAAGCCGAAGCGGCGGTGGCCTAGGGCCAGGCGGGATAGGTGTTCGGCGTCGCGAACGCTTCCTTGAGATACGAGTTCTGCGGCACCACGAGATCGCGTGTGTTGAACCACTTGGCGTACAGGCGGCGGATCTCGCCCGTCTGGAAGAGGTCGATCAGCGCGCGATTGACGATCTTCTCGAACGCGGGCTCGTCCTTGCGCAGCATGATCGCGTAAGGCTCCACCGACAGGTACTTGCCGACCACTGCCCAGTCGTCGGGCTTCTTCGACTTCGAGATGAGTCCGTAGAGCAGCACATCGTCCATCGGGAACGCGATGGCCCTGCCTTCGTCGACCGCCTTGAACGACTCGGCGTGGTCGGCCGATTCGATGATGTTGAGCTTCAGCAGGCGCTCCTCGTTCATCGACTTCATCATCTTCTCGCTCGTGGTGCCCTTGGTCACCACGATGCTCTTGCCGCGCAGGTCCTCGATGGAGTTCACGTTGGACGACTTCTTCGCCAGCATCTTGATGCCCGCGACGAACGTCGTGTACGCGAACGCAACCTGCTTCTGGCGATCGCGCGTGTTGGTCGTCGATCCGCATTCGAGGTCGATCTTGCCCTCGAGCAGCGCCGGGATGCGGTTGGACGACGTCACCGGCACGAACCTGACCTCGAGCTTCGGCATCTTGAGCTCGGCCTTCACGGCGTCGGCGACCCGCACGCAGAGGTCCACCGAGTAGCCCTGGGGCTGCTTCTGCGCGTCGATGAACGAGAACGGGACGCTCGACTCGCGCACCCCGATCAGTATCGTGTTCGTTTCGCGGATGCGCTTCAGCGTGTCGATCGCGCCCGGCACGGTGGCGGCAGCGGCTTGCGCCGCCGGCGCGGTGGACTTGGCGGCCGGCTTGGCCGGCGCCTTGTCCTGCGCGAGCGCCGGATGGCATGCGAACGCTGCCACCGCGGCGAGCGCCGGGAGGCGGCGGAGGGCCAGCAGCATCAGCGTCTCCCGGCGAAGGCGAGCCATTCCGGCGACCGCTACTCGAGCTCCGCCTTCGCGTGCTCGACGTCGAGGCGCTCCATCGCGTCGGCGGGCGTGAGGGCGGCGGCCTTCTCGTACAGCTTGGTCGCCTCGGCGATCTTGCCCTTGCCGAACAGCATGATGAGGCCGTTGCCGTACTCGATGTGCGTGATCGGCGACTCCGGGAAGAGCTTCAGCGCCTTCTCGTAGTGCTCCACGGCGGAGTCCTTCTTGGCGCCATAGGTGACGCCCGCGACGATGCCGCCCACCTTGTCGATGACCTCGGCCTGGTAGGCGCCATACGCAGTGTGCGCGTCGGCGTGCTTCGGCTCGAGCTTCAGCGCCGTGAGGAGCGCATCCTTGATCTTGCCGCCGTAGCCTTGCGTGAGCGCCTTGGCGACCGAGATGCCCTGGCTGTAGCGGCCGAGCGCGAATGCGTACATGTAATGCGCGTTGGGATCCTTCGCGGCCGCGGCGCGGCGTTCCTCGGCGAGTGCCGCGGCCTCCTCGAGCAACGCGACCTTGGCCTTGTCGGACTTCTCGAGATAGTTGGCGTACACGACCTGCGCCTTGACCGCGGCATTGATGCCCGCGCCGCCGGCGCTCGTGCCGGCCTCGACGGCTTCGCCGAACTCGCCTGCGTGATAGTGCTGCCACGCCTTCAGCACGTCCGCATCCTTGGGAAAGGGCTCGCAGTCACCCTTGTGAAGCCGCGCCCAGTTCTTCTTGAGCGCAGCCGCATCGTATGCGTAGGCCTTGCCTGCATGCGGAAACTTTGCCCACTTCCTCGCCATGCGTCCTCCCGTTGCCTAGAGATATTCCTCGCCCAGCCGCTCGATGAGCGCGCGCCCGTCCCCCACCATGAAGGGCGCGAACAGGGCGAGCACGTGATAGGCGGCGACCGTGAGGTTCGCCTCGTCGCGTCCGGCGCCGCCGACGCGCTGCCACGACATCCAGTAGGTGGAGACCAGCGTTGCGTTGGCCGCGAGCGCGCCCAGTTCGCGCTCGCTCGCGCGCATGCGTCCGTTGCGCACGAGGTTGCGCGACAACTCTAGCACGGTGCTTTCGAGGCGGCGCAGGAAGTCGGCGACGCGCACCGCGAGCTTGCGGTTGCGCGACGTGATCTCGTCCAGGTCGCGATAGAGGAAGCGGTACTCGTGCATGCGCTCGAACAGCAGGTGCAGCAGGAACCAGAGGTCTTCCACGCCGGCGCCGGGGGGCGCGGCGAGGAGCGGGGTCACGCCCTTCTCGTACGCCGCATAGAGCTCGCCGATGATGTCGTCCTTGTTGCGGAAGTGATAGTAGAGGTTGCCCGGGCTGATGTTCATCTCGTCCGCGATGTCGGCGGTGGTGACGTGCGGCTCGCCCTCGCGATTCATGAGCGCGAGGCTCGTCTCGAGGATGCGTTCCCGGGTGCGG
>CAZIZD010000494.1:0-2962 GCA_964543615.1 uncultured Alcaligenaceae bacterium
GCCGGCCGGCACCACCGACGTGCTGGCGCGCATCGTCGCGCAGTGGCTCACCGAGAAGATGGGCCAGCCGTTCGTCGTGGAGAACAAGCCGGGCGCGGGCAACAACGTCGGCACGGAGTTCGTGATCAACGCAGCGCCGGACGGCTACACGATGCTGCTGGTGAACCCGGCCAACGGCATCAACGCGACGCTGTACAAGGACTTGAAGTTCAACTTCATCCGCGACATCGCCCCGGTGGCGGGCCTCGTGCGCACGCCCAACGTCATGGAGGTGAACAACGACCTGCCGGTCAAGACCGTGGCCGAGTTCATCGCCTACTGCAAGGCCAATCCGGGCAAGATCAACATGGCGAGCTCGGGCAGCGGCACCTCGGTGCACCTGTCGGGCGAGCTCTTCAAGTCGATGACCGGCTGCAACATGCTGCACGTCCCGTACAAGGGCGCAGGCCCCGCGTTGCAGGACCTGATGGGCGGGCAGGTGCAGGTGATCTTCGACAACCTGCCGTCGTCCGCCGGCCACATCAAGGGCGGACGCTTGCGCGCACTCGCCGTCACGTCGGAGCAACGCGATCCTTCGCTGCCCAACGTGCCCACCGTCGCGGAGACGGTGCCGGGCTACGAGGCCACCGCCTGGTTCGGCATCGGCATGCCCAAGGGCACGCCCAAGGACGTGATCGAGAAGGTCAACGCCGAGATCAACCGCATGCTGGCCGATCCCAAGATGCGCGAGCGCCTCGCGGAACTGGGCGGCAAGCCCATCCCCGGCACGCCGGAGGACTTCGGCAAGGTGATCGCGGCCGAGACCGCAAAGTGGGAGAAGGTCGTGATCTCCTCCGGCGCCAAGGTGGAGTGATCCTTCGGCGCGGATGCGCGGCCGCGGCGCTTGCCGCTGCACTGCTTGCGCCGGCAGCCGCATTCGCCGACAGCTCCACGCCGCGCCTCGCCGCGTACTACGACCGCCAGGTCGCGATCTGCGACGGTGACGCGTATGCGTGGTCCGGGCGTGGCGCGCCGGCAATTGCCGTGCGCGGCGCGACCGCCGCCGGTGTCGGAAGGGACGATGCCTACGCGACGACCGGCGACGGGCGCCTCCTCGCGTGGCGCGACGATCCGGCCGCGGCGCAGGTTGTGCTCACGGAGGTCGCGTCCTTCGCCGCCGGCGACTCCGGCCTGCTCGCGATTCGCGCCGACGGCAGCCTGTGGCACGTCGAGCGCACGCGCGGCAACTACGCTGCGAAGCGCGTTGCGGACCGCGCACGCGCGGCGTCGGTGGGCGATGGCACCGACTACTACGTGGCGGGCGACGGCAAGCTCTTCGCACGCGGAAGCGGTCACCGCGGCCAGTTCGGCAACGGCAGGACGCAGCGCAGCGACGCGTGGATCGAAGTGGCCGTTTCGGTGCGCGAGGTCAGGAGCCACACCGGGCACGCGCTGCTGCTGACCGAAGGTGGCGAGGTGCAGGGCACGGGCGGCAACATCTACGGGCCGCTCGGCCGTCACGGCCTGGGCGATCGCGCACTCGTATGGGGACCGCTGTTCGGCGGCGCCTCGGCCATCGCGACGGGTGCGAGTCACTCGGTGGCGCTGCGCGCGGACGGCTCGCTGTGGATCTGGGGTCGCAACGAGAGCCCCGATCCTCGCCGCGTGCTCGACGGCGCGATCGGCGCTGCCGCAGGGTCCGACGTGACGATCGCGCTCACGCGCGACGGCGGACTCTGGCAATGGCGCACGGGCGCGCCGCCCGAGAGGATTCGCGACTGCCGCTGAGGTCGCGGCGCGCTACTTGCAGACCACGCCGGGCGCGGTGACTGCGATGGCGCAGCTCCCCACTTCCGGCGGCGCCTTGCGCGCGAGTCCGATGCGCGTGTCCGCGTAATTGCACACGACGTAGATGTCGCGTGCGCGCGGCTTCTTGAACGTCCACTGCACGATCCGCGCGTTGGGGTTGTCCGGCACGAGCTCGGCCATGTCGGCCGGCGGACCGTCGAACACGCTGATCGCGATCGGCGGCGTCGATTCGGTGGTGGTGGTGCCCGGCTTGACTTCGGCGATCGTCGAGACCGTGCGCGCGATGCCGGTCCAGCCTGCGGGCACCTCGCCCGCGGGCGCCTGCGACGTGGAGAGTTGCGCGGGGCACTCCATGACCCAGTCGGCGGCGTGCACCGTGCTGGCGAAGAGCAGCGACGCGAGGATCACGATTCTCATGGCAGTTCCTTCGGAGCGGTGACGTGGAGCTTCGCCGCCCACGGCTCGAGCGAGCGCATGATGCCGTCGAAGAGTTCCACGCCATGCGCCTTCTGCTCGCGCAGCCGCCGCATGCCGCGGTCGCCGGGCAGGCGAACGGGATCGCCGCCGGGGCGTGGAGGCGTGTTGCGGCAGGCGTCGGCCACCCAGTCGATCTGGCGCGCGAAGTCCTGCGTGCCGCCGAAAGCCGCCGGGTCCTGCACCTGCACGAATACGGTGGCGCCCCATCCTTCGGGGGGGTCGGCGCGGCCGAAGCCCGCGAGCGCACCCGTGACGGCCTCCACCAGCAGCGCGAGCGCGTAGCCCTTGTGACCCGCATCGAGGCCGCCGAGCGGCAACAGCGTGCCCTTGGGCTCGTTGAAGAGCACGGCAGGATCGGTGGTCGCGTTGCCCTGCGCATCCTGGATCCACGGGTGAGCGAGTCGCTTCCCTTGCTCGTAGAGCCGCTGGGTGAGGCCGTTGGTGGTGTAGCTCGCGGAGATGTCGAGCAGGATCGGATCGCCCGACGTGGGAATGCCCGCGGCGATCGGGTTGGGCGTGAACACCGGACCCACGCCGCCGAAGGGCGCGACGCTCCTGCCCCCCGGATCGGACGACGCGACGATCGCCATCATCCCGCGGTCCGTCGCACGCGTGAGGTACGCGGCGAGGCACGCGATGTGATGCGAGCGGCGGACGACCACCGTGCCCGTGCCGCAGTCGCGCGCCATCGTGCACG
>CAZIZD010000495.1:0-2952 GCA_964543615.1 uncultured Alcaligenaceae bacterium
CCGTTCCTGCTGACGCTCGGTTGGGTCGAGCTCGCCTTAGGCCTATGGGTGCTCTCCGGCATCGCGCCGGGTGCGTGCGCGCTTGCGCAAACGCTGCTGCTCATCGGCCTCAACGCGAGCGGCCTTGTCTTCTCGCGTCACCTCATTCACGAGCCCATGGGCATGGTGCTCAAGAACACCGCGTTCCTGGTTCTCGCCTGGGTGAACGCGGGCCTCGCGCGATGAGCTCCGGCACCGCGTCCACTGCCTGGTCGGCGGGACGCCTCGACGGCATGCGCGGACCGCCGCGCGTGCTCTTCGGGCGCATGTACGAGGATTCGCGCATCGAGCTCGCCACCTTCCCGCCGGGCACGCGCGTGTTCTGCATTGCATCCGCGGGATGCACGGCGATGCAACTCGCGGTCGAGCGGCGGGTGGTGGCGGTCGACATCAACCCAGCGCAGCTCCACTACGCAGCTTCACGGCTGGCGGGAGGCCCGATGGTGCGCGGCCGCGCCGAGACGCTCATGGGCTTCGGGCGCCCGCTTCTCGCGGCGGCCGGATGGAGTACCCGACGCATGCGCGCCTTCCTCGATCTCGACGACACGGCGCAACAGGTCGCGATGTGGCGGCGCGACTTCGACACCCTCCGCTTTCGCGCGGGCATGCGATTCCTCTTCTCCGCTGCGACGCTGCGTGCCGGCTATGCATCCCCGCTGGTCGCGTCGCTGCCACCACATTTCGCGGACGTCATGCGGGCGCGCATGGATCGCTGCTTCGGGACGCACCCGAACCGCGACAACCCGTTCGCGCGCGCACTGCTGATGGGAGAGCTGCGCGACGATGCGCCCGTCCCGCGTCCCGGGGACGTCGAGCTCGCTTGCGCGGATGCGGCGGCCTGTCTCGAGGCAGCGGAGCCCGGCAGCTTCGACGGCTTCACGCTCTCGAACATCCTGGATGGGGCGAACGCGGCGTATCGCGACCGACTGTTCCGTGCGGTCCAGCGTGCCGCGCGCCCCGGGGCGATGGTGGTGCTGCGCAGCTTCGGCGAGCCCGCGTCCTTCATGACGGCCAATCGCGCAGCAGAGGATCGCTCGATGCTGTGGGGCGTGGTGTGGGTCACCCGGGCGGACACCCTGCCCACGGCAACCTAGACCCGCGCTCCCATGCCGCGCAGGATGTGCCGGTGCAACTGTCCCGCGAGCCAGCGCTCGGGCGCGCGCCAGAGCCAGCGCGGCCGCAACGATCCGCGATAGATCGTGGTGAGCGCCACCTCCGAACCCGACGGGGTCGCGGTGACTTCGTACGATCCCGCCATCGTCGCGACGAACGATTCGATGCCCAGGCGTTGGTCGACCACCTCGAAGCGCAGGAGCGACGGCGGCTCGACCACGGTGATGCGCTTGGTCAGCGTCCCGCCTTCGGTGTACGTGCAGTCGACCATCGCGCCCACGCGCAGCCCGGGTTTCGACGTGCGCAGAGGAACCGGCGCCAACATGCGCAACAAGAGCGAGGGACGCTGCGGGATGTCCTCGTAGAACGCGATGCGCCTCCACACCTCCGGCGGCGGCGCGTCGACATCGGCGCGGGTGACGACGTCGCGCAGCTCGGACGATTGCGGAAACATGGCGCCAAGGCGCGACAGGGCACGCCGCAGCAAGGTGCTTCCTGCGAGGGGTGCTGCCGGGCCGCCGGCGGCCGCGTCATCGGTGTGCAAGTCCATCTCCCGCACGAGTCGTACCTTGCAAGATTGCACGGCGCGCAAGGGAGATCAATCGCATTCGCGCATTGCCGGCGCACCGCTTGACCCCGGTCAAGGGAGCGCGATCCTCGCGGCCCCAAGATCGGACAGATGGAAAGGGATTCCAAGATGAAGCGCGTTGCATTGTGCATGCTTCTGCTCGTGCCGGCGCCTGGCGTCGATGCCGCGGATCCTCCACCGTCGCTGGCGGCGCATCGCTGCATGATCTGCCACGCCGACCGCGAGACCCTGACCGGCCCCGCATTTGCCGACGTCGCGCGAGCCTACCAGGGCCGGCGCGATGCCGTCGCGACGATCGCCGCGGAGATCCGTGCGGGCATCAAGAGCGGCGGTCCATGGCACATGCCGCCGCATCCCGAGATCTCGCCGCAGGAGGCGCGCGAGATGGCGCGCTACATCCTGTCGGTGCAGCCCGCCGAGGACGAGCCGGCGACCGCCAGGCCGCCGCGGTAAGCGGCTACGCGTCGACGTTGTCGATGAGCCGCGTCGTGCCGAGCTTGGCCGCCCCCAGCACGATGAAGCCGGAGGGTGCCCCTTCCGACGCGGGCGCCGCGAGCTCCGCGTCGCGCACCGCCACGTAGTCGGGCTTCCATCCGCGGCTTGCGAGCCCGGCGCATGCCGCCGTCTCGAGCGCGCCGAAATCGCGCCGGCCCTGGCGTAGCGCTTCCGCCACTTCCTGCAGCACGCGATGCAGATGCGGCGCCTCGGCGCGCTCGGCGGCGCTCAGGTAATTGTTGCGCGAGGACAGAGCGAGCCCGTCCGGTGCGCGCACCGTCTCGCCAGGCACGATCTCGATCGGCAGGTTGAACTGGCGGACCATGCCGCGCACGATCGCAAGCTGCTGGCGGTCCTTCTTGCCGAAGACGGCCGCGTCCGGCGCCACGAGGTTGAAGAGCTTGAGCACGACGGTGCACACGCCGTGGAAGAATCCCGGGCGCGACGCGCCCTCGAGGTCCTCGGCGAGCGGCTCGGGCTGCACGCGATAGGTCTGCGGCACCGGGTACATCTCGCGCTCCAGAGGTGCGAACAGCACGTCGACCCCGACGCTCTCGAGTCCCGCCTTGTCCGCGTCCATGGTGCGCGGATAGCGGTCGAAGTCCTCGCTCGGTGCGAACTGAAGGCGATTGACGAAGATGCTCGCGACGACGGTGTCGCCGTGCGCGCGCGCAAGCCGCATCAGGGCGAGGTGTCCCTCGTGCAGGTTGCCCCTC
>CAZIZD010000496.1:0-2944 GCA_964543615.1 uncultured Alcaligenaceae bacterium
AGGATGGAGATGAAGATGATGTTGTCGATGCCGAGCACGAGCTCGAGCGCGGTCAGCGTCGCGAACGCGATCCAAGCCTCGGGGCTGGTGAGGAGCTCGAGCATCTAGCGGTGATAGAACACGAAATACAGCAGCGCCGCAAGCAGCAGCCATTTCGCTGCGTAGTACACGTGCTTGTGGCGCGCCTTCAGCCGCTTGCCCGGCAGGCGCAGGTAGTACGCGAATCCGAAGACGCGATTGAGGAGCCCCACCTTGTCGCCGGGTGCGTTCTCGGTCTGCGTCGCGCGCACGATGGTGGACTCCACCCAGTGGTTGAAGCGCGCCATCAGCGGACTCGTCAGCGGGCGCTCGACGTCGCAGAAGAAGATGAGGCGGTCGACGTCGGTCCTGTTCTCCGCCCAGTGGATGAACGTCTCGTCGAACATGACCGCCTCGCCGTCGCGCCACGCGTAGGGCTGCCCGTCGACGAAGATGCGGCACTGGTCGCTGTTGGGGGTCGAAAGCCCCAGGTGATAGCGCAGCGAACCCGCGAACGGATCGCGGTGGCGGCCCAGGTCTCCGCCGGCCGGCAGCATGGTGAACATTGCGCCGTTGACGGTGGGGATCGACTGCACGAGGGCAACGGTCCTCGGGCACAGCGCCAGCGCGGAGGGCACCGGCGCGTCGTACCACTTCAAGTAGAAGCGCTTCCATCCGCGCCGGAAGAACGAGTTGAACCCCAGGTCGTTGTAGCCCGACGCGGCCCGGATGTGGCCTTCGTCGAAGAGCTTCAATGCCTCGTCGCGGATCACCTGCCAGTTGTCCTGCAGCGGCTTCAACTCCGGAAACTTCGTCACGTCGATGAACGGCCGGTTCGGCACCGCCGAGAAGCCGTACATGATCGCGTTGTAGGGCGCGACGAAGGTCGAATGGTCGGTGAGCTGCTTGTGGAACCTGTGCCGCTCACGTCCCCGTACGTGCACGAACAGCGCCCACGCCACGTAGCCGTAGACGAACGACGCCTTCCACGAGAAGAGCGCAGCGGCGAGGGTCGAGGCGGCCGGCACGTCCATCAGGCACTCTCGCGCGCGGCGTCGGTGGTTCGAAACTTCTTGCGCTTGCGCGCGTCGGGCTTCACTTCTTTCCAGCGGCGATGCACCCAGTACCACTGCTCGGGGCGGCGCAGCACGAGGCGCTCGAGCTCCTCGTTGTAGGCGCGCGTGGTGAGGCGAATGGCTTCGTTGGTGCTCGCGTGCTCGACCGCGGGGATCGGCGCCCCGAAGCGGAGCACGTGGCGTCCGTCTGCCTCGCGCCAGCTCGTCGCCGGCACGACCGGCGCCCCGGTGGCGAGCGCGATGATCGCGAGGCTCTTGAACGTCCACGCGGGGGTGCCGAAGAAGTCGACGGCGATGCCGTCGGGCGGCTGCGCATGCTGGTCGAACGGGAAGACGATCGCGTCGCCTCGCGACAGGCGGTCGAGCATCGCGTCGAGCGATCCGCGCTTGGCCATCACGCCGAAGCCCGCGGCTTCGAAGCGGCGCACGATGAGACGGTCGAACCAGTCGGGCTTGAGCGCGCGGCGAACGAAGTGGAAGCGGCCGCGCATCTGCGGAAAGCTGCCGATGCCGGCGACGGTGGCGACTTCCCAGTTGCCGAAGTGGCCGGTGAGCAGCAGCACGCCCTTGCCCTGCTGATACGCGTCCACGAATGCGTCGAGGTTCTCGATGCGCACGAGCGCCAACTTGCGTTCGCGCGTCAGCCAGCGGAACCGCAGGAACTCGCCCGCGAGCCGCCACAGGTGCCCATAGTGCGCCTGCGCCAGGTCGACCAGCGTGTCGTCGTCGAGCGTCGCGCCGAACACGCGGCGGAGGTTGTCGCGGATGACGGCGCGGCGGAACGGAAAGACGTGATAGAGGATGCGGCCCGCGAGCGGCACGCGAACCGGCGCCGGCTGCGCCACCGCCACCGCGGATGCGCTCGTGCGGTCGTGGGTCATCGACAGCGCGATGGGACCGAGATGATGGCGCCCCGCGAGCAGCTCCGCGCGCGGGCTCATGATGACCTGCGGCGCGCCGAAGTTGTCGCGCACGACGCCGAAGTCGTGCGGCTCGACCTGCGCGAGCGCGGCGTCGCGCGGGAAGAGCTTCACGCAGGCTTCCTTGGCGGCAAAGCGCGCCGCGAGGCTCGATGCGCGCCCGGGCCCATCGCCCGCATCCGCGAGTTCCTGCGGGGTGAAGAAACGCAGCAACGCGTCCCCCGAATTCTCCGCGAGCAGCCGCTCGATGCGAGCGATCTCGACCGAGTCGATGCCACATCGCTGGGGCGGGCTGAGGGTCATTCTCCCTTGATCACCAGCGCCGCGTTGGTGCCGGCGAAGCCGCGGCACAACACGAGTGCGATGGGCCCGCGCGGAACCTGCGGGGACGCCGAGACCGCGAGGCCCGCGCAAACGGGATCGAGCTCGCGCAGCGCGGCAATGCCGGGCACGACCTTGGCCCGCAGGGCGGCGAGCGCCACCGCGGCCTCGACGATGCCGGCCGCCGCGATGAGATGCCCGAAGGCCCACTTGAATCCGGTGACCGGCGGCATGTCCTTGCCGAACACGCGCAGCAATGCGGCGGCCTCGGAAGCATCGGAGGCCCGCGTGCCGTTGGCGTGGGCGACGATCATGCCGACGTCGGAAGGGCCGATACGCGCGTCGTCGAGCGCCTGCCGGATTGCGCGCTCGGGACCGTCGCCATCCTCGCGCACCGCGAGGAGCCCTTCGGCTTCCGTCGCGTAGCCGCCCCCGAGCACTTCGCCCTGAACCGCGGCGCCGCGCGCGCGCGCGGACTCCTCCGTCTCGAGCAACAGCGCCCCCGCGCCTTCGCCGAACTGGCTTCCGTCGCGCTTCGCATCGAACGGACGCAGCGCCTCGGAAGCGATGAGGCCGACATCGTGGTAATAGAGCACCATCTGCGGCTCG
>CAZIZD010000497.1:0-2942 GCA_964543615.1 uncultured Alcaligenaceae bacterium
CTTCGCGCGTGTGCTCGCCGAGGCGGGGCGCCGGGCGTGTGACCTCGGGGGAGGTCTCCGACAGATGCACCGGGCAGCCGATCGCCCGTGTCGGTCCGGCCTCGGGATGCACGAGATCCACGACCATGCCCCGCGCGTGCGTCTGCGGATGCTCGAGGGCTTCCGCGAGCGAATGCACCGGTCCCGCCGGTACGCCCGCGGCGTCGAGCAGCGCGAGCCACTCGGCGCGCGTGCGCGTGCGCAGCACCGTGTTCATCGCGTCGACGAGCGCGTCGCGATGCCGCATGCGCGCGGTGTTGTCGGCGAAGCGCGGGTCGCTGCGCCACTCGGGATGGCCGAGCACGTCCGCGATGCGCTCCCAGTTCGACTGGTTTGCGCCACCGATGTTGAGGTAACCGTCGCTCGCCTCGAAGGCCTGGTAAGGCGCGGTGAGGATGTGCGCGGAGCCGAGCGGTCCGGGCGACGTGCCGGTCGCGAAATAGGTCGACGCGTGCCAGTACGTTTGCTGCAGCGCCGCCTCGAACAGCGACGTGTCGACGAGCTGCCCGCGTCCCGTCTTGAGCCGGTGCGTGTAGGCGGCGAGTACGCCGAGCGCGCCCAGCAATCCCGCATTGATGTCCGAGACGGGATTGCCCGTCTTGGCGGGCGGACGTCCCGGCTCGCCGGTGATCGCCATGAGACCCGCGAAGCCTTGCGCGACGAGATCGAAGCCGCCGCGGTCGGCCAGCGGCCCCTCGCGGCCGAAGCCGGTGATGGCACAGTAGATGAGCGCCGGATTCTCGCGCGCGAGCGCCTCGTAGCCGAGCCCCAGCTTCTCCATGGTGTCGCGCCGGTAGTTCTCCACCAGCACGTCCGCCCCGCGCACCAGACGGATCAGCACGTCGCGACCGCGCGTGGACTTCAAATCGATGGCGATGCCGCGCTTGTTGCGATTGAGCATCATGAACGGCGCAGAGACGCCGTTGACGCGCGGCTCGCGATAGCCGCGCGAGTCGTCGCCGCCGGGCAGCTTCTCCACCTTGATCACGTCGGCGCCGAGGTCGGCGAGCATGACGCCGCAAGTCGGCCCCGCCATGATCTGCGCGAGCTCGAGGACGCGCACCCCTTCAAGGGGTCCGCTCATCTGCCGCGGAAAACGGGCTTCCGCTTGGCGAGGAAGGCGGCGTAGCCCTCGCGGAAGTCTTCCGTTTCGAAGCAGTCGAAGGCCTCGTCGTGCTCTTCCGGGGCAATCGGACGCGGGTCGGACAGGCGTCGCGCGAACTGCTTGTGCCAGCGCGCGGCAAGCGGTGCCCCCTCGGCGATGCGTTCGGCCGTTGCGCGCGCTTCGCCTGCGACCTCGCCGTCGGGCACGACGCGCGACACGAGCCCCTTGGCGAGCGCCTCCTGCGCGTCGAACACGCGTCCCTCGAGCAGGATCTCGAGGGCGATCGCAGGACCGACGAGCCGGACGATCGGCGCCATTTCGGGGTAGGCCATCACCAGGCCCAGGTTCTTGATCGGCGCGCCGAAGCGGCTGCCCGCGCCGCAGATGCGCAGGTCGCACAGCGCGGCGATCTCGAGACCTCCGCCCACGCAGATGCCGTGGATCTGCGCGATCAGCGGATGCCGGCATGCGGAGAGTGCCTCGGCCGTGCGGTGCATCGTGGCCCCATACTCGATCGCCTGCGCCTTGTTCGATCGCTCGGCGGCAAACTCGCCGATGTCGTTGCCCGGCGAGAACGCCTTCTCGCCCGCGCCGCGCAGGATCACGCAGCGCAGCGAGTCGTCGGCCGACAGCGCCTCGATGGTCTCCCCCAGGTGCCGCCACATCGAGCGAGTGAGGGCGTTGAGCTTCTCGGGACGGTCGAAGACGACGGTGGCGATCGCGCCGTCGCGGGTCATCGTGATGGCGCCGGTCGTCATCGGTAGAAGAGGTGAACGAGGCCGAGGCCGGTGACGGGGACGTAAGTGACCAGGAGCAATACCGCCACGAGTACGAGGATGAACCACACATTCACCCGCGTGACGGCCCAGACCGACTCCTTGGCGATGGAGCTTGCGACCATCAGGACGCTCGCGACGGGCGGCGTCTGCTGTCCGATGCCGAGGTTGATCGTGACTATGAGTCCGAAATGGACGGGATCGATGCCCACAGCCTTGACGAGCGGCATTACCACCGGAACCACGAGGATGATCGCGGCCGCCGAGTGCAGGAACATCCCGAGCAGGAGGAAGAGAAGATTGAGCAGCGCGAGCACGACCCACTTGTTGCTTGTGATGGCGGCCACGCCCTTGGCCAGTGCCTGCGGGGCCTGCACCTCGGTGAGGTACGTGCCGAGCAGGGCGCTCGTCGCGACCAGCAGCATGACGACGGCGGTCTGCACGGCGCCTTCGATCAACGCGCGGCGCAGGTGGCCGATGTCGAGCTCGCGGTAGAGCACGAGCCCCACGAACAGCGCGGCGACCACCGCCAGCGCCGCGCCCTCCGTCGCGGTGACGATGCCGCCAAAGATGCCGCCAAGGATGATGATCGGCAGGAGGAACGCCCACAGAGCCTCTCGGGCCGTCTTTCGGACACGCGCCCACGAGAACGCATCCTCCCGCGGGAGGTTGTAGCGCCGCGCGAACACGTAGGCCATGCCCATCAGCCCGAACCCGCCGATGAGGCCTGGCACGATGCCGGCCACGAAGAGCTGCACCACCGATGTCTCCGCCATCACCGCATAGAGGATCATCGGGATCGACGGCGGGATGATGACGGCGAGCGTAGCTGCCGAGGACCTCACCGCCGCCGCGAACGGCGCAGGGTATCCCTTCTCCTTCATCCCGGGAATGAGGATCGATCCGAGTGCTGCGACGTCCGCCACCGCGGATCCCGAGATCTCGGCGAAGAAGAGGGAAGCGCCGATGGACACGTGCGCGAGACCGCCGCGGATCCAGCCGAACACGGCGGACGCGAACGC
>CAZIZD010000498.1:0-2941 GCA_964543615.1 uncultured Alcaligenaceae bacterium
CGAGCGGCACGGCTACTTCGTGGCCGACCTCTTCGACCATGCTTCGGGCGCGCCGGTGTTCAATCGCGCCGTCACGCTCAAGGATTCCTGGGGCAAATAGCGCGGGCAGGTCACGCGCCTGTCCGTCCAGCCTGCGCGGGCTTTGGTTGCCGGCCGCCGCCCCCATATCCCCGGCATCGTCGCACGCGCTCTTGCGCTAAGATTGGCGCCCGCGACCCTTCGCCCATAGGTCAGCCATGAAACGCATCGTCCTCTTCATCGCCACCAACCTGGCGGTCATCCTCATCCTCTCGATCGTCCTCAAGCTCCTGGGGCTCGATCAGGCGGGAGGCGCCAACGCCGGCTATGGCGAGCTCCTCGTGTTCTCCGTCGTGCTCGGCTTCACGGGCTCGATCATCTCGCTGCTCATGTCGAAGTCCATGGCCAAGTGGTCGACCGGGGCGCATGTCATCACGCAGCCCGCCAACGAGGTCGAGTCCTGGCTCGTCTCGACGGTGCAGCGGCTTGCGGAGAAGGCCGGCATCGGCATGCCGGAGGTCGCGATCTACGAAGGCGAGCCCAATGCGTTCGCGACGGGCGCGTTCAAGAACTCGGCGCTGGTCGCCGTCTCCACCGGCCTGCTCCAGTCGATGAACAAGGAGGAGGTCGAGGCCGTGCTTGGCCACGAGGTGGCGCACGTCGCCAACGGCGACATGGTCACCCTCACGCTGATCCAGGGCGTGGTCAACACCTTCGTGATCTTCGCCTCGCGCGTCATCGGCTCGATCGTCGACCGCACCGTGTTCCGCACCGAGCGCGGCAACGGACCGGGCTACTTCATCACGGTCATGGTGCTGCAGCTCGTGCTGGGCTTCCTCGCGTCGATGATCGTCGCGTGGTTCTCGCGCCACCGCGAATTCCGCGCCGATGCGGGCTCCGCGAAGTACCTGGGCTCGCCCTCGCCGATGGTGAATGCGCTTCGCCGGCTCGGCGGCGTCGAGCCGGGCGCGCTGCCCGAGGCCATGAAGGCCTTCGGCATCACCGACAAGACCGGCATCATGGCGCTCTTCTCGACGCACCCGCCGATCGAGAAGCGGATCGCCGCGCTGCAAAGCGGCCGCTGACGGGGTCGAACATGTTCAAGATCGAGTACGAGGACGACAAGGGCCTCTGGCACGACGTTTTCGGCGACGACGGCAAGCTCCTTCTGTTCGAGAAGGAGGACGCCGCGCGCGCGGCGCTGGCCGCGCGCTACCCGATCCTGTTCCAGATGGAGAAGTACGGCAGCGGCAAGCGCACGCGCGTGATCCGCATCCTCGAGGACGACGACGACTGGCCAAAGAAGACATCCAGGTGATCGATCTCTACTCCGCCAATTCCAGCAACGGACAGCGCGTCGCGATCACGCTCGAGGAGTGCGGCCTGCCGTATCGCCTGCACAAGCTCGACCTCTTCGCGGGCGATCAGCGCAAGCCCGAGTTCCTGGCAATCAATCCGGCCTCCGCCATTCCCGCCATCGTGGACGAAGAGGGACCGGGCGGCAGACCGCTCACGCTCGCGCAGTCGGGCGCGATCGTGGTCTATCTCGCCGAGAAGACGGGAACCTTCCTGCCCCGCGATCCGGGTGCGCGGGCCGAAGCGCTGCAGTGGGTGTTCCAGGCGACCACCGACACCGCCGCCGCATCGGGCCTCATCTTCGTCATGTCGCGGTTCATGCCCGACAAATCCGACGCGAACATGGCGTTCTGCGAGGAGCGCCTGCTGCGCTACCTGAGCGTGGCCGACCGCCGGCTCGCGGATCGCGAATGCCTCGCGGGCGAGTTGTCGATCGCCGATTTCTCGCTGTACCCGCTCGTGGCCCTGCGGCGCCCGCTCGTCGAGCGCGCAGGCGACATGCCGCACCTTCTGCGCTGGGCCGATGCGATCGGCGCAAGGCCCGCGGTCGCGCGCGGCATGAAGGCCGCGGAGTAGCGCGCCCACAAGCCGGAGGGACGATGGAATCGTTCATCCGCCTCGTCCTCGGAAATCCGAGCGTCACCTTCCTCGTGCTCGGCCTTGCCGCGTCCGCCCTCGCGATCGCGCGCATGCCGTCGCCGCGCGCTCCCGGCATGGTCCGGGAATCCCTGCTGCGCTGGTTCCTGTTCTTCTCGATCGGCTGCGCGATGCTCTACAACTTCGTGCTGCACGTGTTCTTCGGCGAGATGACCGCCAGGATCATCGGATGGGCGAACAGCCCGTTCCAGGTCGAGGTCGGGCTCGCGAGCCTCGGCTTCGCGGTAGTGGGGTTCATGGCGTTTCGCGGCGACTGGCAGGTGCGGCTCGCGTCGATCGCGGGTCCCGCGTGCTTCCTCGTGGGCGCGGGCATCGGTCACATCTACCAGATCGCAACGACGCGCAACATGGCGCCCGGCAACGCGGGAACCGTCCTCTACACCGACTTCCTCGTGCCCGCGATCGGCTTCACGCTCCTCGCGCTCGCGTATCGCTCGCGCGCGCCGCGCTGAGCGGCCCCCCCAAGCAAACGGCCGGTCGCGCATCGCTGCGCGCCGGCCGTCAGGTGTTCAAGCAGGGGCGAAAATCTCGCCCCGGCGAAGGCTCGTTACTTGAGGTGATTCGAGACGAGCTTGGTCATCTCGAACATCGAAACCTTGCTCTTGCCCCCGAACACAGCCTTGAGCTTCTCGTCGGCATTGATGAGACGCTTGTTGATCGCGTCCTGCAGCTTGTTCTTCTTGATGTAGTCCCAGATCTTCTTGGTGACTTCGGTACGCGGAATCGGGTTGCTGCCGACGACCACGGCAAGAACCGCCGACGGCGTCATCGCCTTCATGAAGGCGGCGTTCGGCTTGCGCTTTGCAGCGGGCTTCTTCGCGGCGGCCTTCTTCGCGGCGGGCTTCTTGTCGGCGGGTGCCTTGGCGGCTTTCTTCGCTGCGGGCTTCTTGGCAGCGGGCTTCTTGGCGGC
>CAZIZD010000499.1:0-2940 GCA_964543615.1 uncultured Alcaligenaceae bacterium
AGGCAGTGACGCCGGCTGCGCGTCGGAGCTCATGCGGGCGGCGCGCCGGTCATGGCGGCAACGGGATGAACTCGTCGTGATCGAGGTCGGGCAGCTTCATGCGCCCTGCGCGCCAATCGGCCTTGGCCTCCTCGATGCGCTCCTTCGACGACGAAACGAAGTTCCAGTCGATGAAACGCGGCCCGATCGGTTCGCCGCCGAGCGCCATGACGCTAGCAGGGATCGCGGCGTGCAGCACCGGCGCGGCGCCTTCCGCGATCACCGCCATCTGCCCGGCGCGCACGGCCTGGCCCCCGATGTCCACCTCGCCCGCGGCCACGTAGACCGCGCGCTCGCGGTGCCCCGAGGGAAGCGCGATGCGCGCCCCCGGCGCGAGGTCCCAGTGCAGGTAGAACATCGGCGAGAACGTGCGGACCGTCGACATCGCGCCGTACGCCGAGCCTGCGATGAGGCGCCCGCGCGCCGCATCCTCCTCGATTAGCGGCAGCGAGGCGGCGGAGTAGTGCGTGAAGTCGGGCTCGGTCTCCTCGTACTCGGCCGGCAGCGCGACCCAGGCCTGGATACCATGCAGGCCGCCTCCTTCCCGCCGCGCGCGCTCGAAGCGCTCCGAGTGCGTGATGCCACGCCCCGCCACCATCCAGTTCACTTCGCCAGGGCGGATCGCCTGCTCCGATCCGACGCTGTCGCGGTGCATGATCTCGCCGTCGAACAGATAGGTGACGGTGGCAAGGCCGATGTGCGGATGCGGACGCACGTCGAACGTCCGCGGAATGCCCGCGGGAAAATCGACCGGTCCCATGTGATCGAAGAATGCGAACGGACCCACCATGCGGCGCTGGGTGAAGGGCAGCACGCGCCCCACTTCGAAGCCGCCCAGGTCGCGGCGCCGCTGGTCGATGAGAAGGTCGATCATTTGTCGGTCGTGGAGCGGCGCATCATACGGTCGTCAGGGGAACACCCACGAGCTCGGGTGCGGGCGGCAGCCCGGTCACGTCGAGGATCTCGTGCTCGCCCAGAGTTTCGCGCGCGAGCAGCGCCCCGACCAGCGCGTCGAGTGACTTGCGGTGCTGCACGAGCAGGCGCTTCGCTTCCCCGTGGCATTCGTCAATGATGCGCTGCACCTCGATGTCGACCAGGCGCGCGGTCTCGTCGCTCCAGGCCTTCTCGCCGCCGAAGCCGGCGGCACCGCCCAGGTACTGGTTCTGGCGCGGCGCGAGCTGCACCATGCCCACCACGTCGCTCATGCCCCAGCGCGCGACCATGTTGCGCGCAAGACTGGTCGCCTGCTCGATGTCGTTCTCGGCGCCCGTGGTGCGCGTGCCGTAAACGACCTCTTCCGCCGCCCGCCCGCCCAGCATGCCGATGATCCTCGCGCGAAGGTACGCCTCGGGGTAATTGTAACGGTCCGTCTGGGGGCGCTGGTAGGTCACGCCGAGGGCCTGCCCGCGGGGGACGATGGTCACGCGATGCACGGGATCGGCGCCGGGCACGACGAGGCCCAGGATCGCGTGGCCGCTCTCGTGGTACGCGATCCGCTCGCGATCCTCGTGCGAGAGCAGGAGAGGCCGTTCCGGACCGAGCACGATCTTCTCGAGCGAATCGTGGAAGTCGAGCTGGCGCACCTCGTTGCGGTCGCGGCGCGCGGCGAGCAGCGCCGCCTCGTTGACGAGATTCTTGAGATCGGCGCCGGAGAATCCCGGCGTCGACGACGCGAGGTCGGGCAAGTTGACGTCGCTTGCAAGAGGCACCTTGCGCGTGTGCACGCGCAGGATCGCCTCGCGCCCCGCCTTGTCGGGGAGGTTCACCACCACGCGGCGGTCGAAGCGTCCGGGGCGCAGCAGCGCGCGGTCGAGCACGTCGGGCTGGTTGGTCGCGGCCAGCACGATGATGCCCTCGCGGCCTGTGAACCCATCCATCTCGGTGAGGATCTGCTGGAGCGTCTGCTCCTGCTCGCTCGATCCGCCGATCGCGACCTGCCCGCGGGCACGGCCGATGGCGTCGATCTCGTCGATGAAGATGATCGCGGGCGCGCTCTCGCGTGCCTGCTTGAAGAGATCGCGCACGCGCGCCGCGCCCACGCCGACGATCATCTCGACGAACTCGGCGGCGCTCATCGAGAAGAACGGCACGCCAGCCTCGCCCGCGACGGCGCGCGCGAGCAGCGTCTTGCCGGTTCCGGGCGAGCCGATGAGCAGCACGCCCTTGGGGGCGCTACCGCCGAGGCGCGTGTACTTGTCGGGCGACTTCAGGAAATCGACGATCTCGACGAGTTCGTTCTCGGCCTCGTCGATGCCCGCCACGTCGTTGAACGTGACGCGGCTGTCGGCGTCCGAATCGTAGCGGCGCGCCTTGCTGCGCCCGATGCCCATGATGCCGCCGAGCCCCATCCCGCCGGCGCCCTGTTGCGCGCGACGGTAGAGCCACACGTAGAAGGCGATGATCAGGATCGCGGGGCCGAATCCGTAGATCAGGGTCGACCAGAGGCTGCCTTCGCGGATCGGCACCGCGCTGATCTCCACACCGTGCTCGATCAGGAACGCCTCGAGGCCCGGATCGACGAACGCCGGCAGCTCGGTCGTGAACGTGTCGCCGGTGCGCGGCTTGGCGGCGAGCGCAGCGGCCGCCCCTTCGGCCTTCGCGTCCTTGGCGGCCTTCTCCTCGGAGGGCCACGTGATCGGCGCCTTGAGGCGGCCCTCGACGCTGTTGCCGCGGCTGTAGATCGACGCGACGTTGCCCTTGCTCGCCTGCTGCTTGAAGATCGTATAGGGAATCGTCAGTGGGTCGCCGGCCCCCGGGAACAGCGAGCGGACGAGGAACCAGTTGACGAGCAGGATGACGGCGAACACCGCCCACGACTTGCGCCCGGGCAGGTTCGCGTCCGGCTTGGCGGGGTCGGACTTGGCGGCAGGCTTCGGATCGGCCATGCAATAACCTTTCTTG
>CAZIZD010000500.1:0-2939 GCA_964543615.1 uncultured Alcaligenaceae bacterium
CTCGACGAGCGTGAATCCCGCGCCCGCGCGCTTCATCGAAGCGTCCTCAAAGATCCCAGGAGCCGATGTCGGCATCCGGCCCCGCGCCGCCCGACTGGCCGTCGGCGCCGAAGGTCATCACCTCGATCTCGCCGCGGACGCCGGGATTGAGATAGACGTACGGGCGGCCCCACGGATCCTTCGGCAGCTTCTCGAGATAGCCGCCGGGCTTCCAGTTGGGGGGGACGGGCGGCTGCTCGGGCTTGGCCACGAGCGCGGCCAGTCCCTGGTCCGCCGTCGGATAACGCTGGTTATCGAGACGGTAGAGCTTGAGCGCGCTCACGATCGCCGCGATGTCGCTCTTCGCAACGGTGGCGCGCGCCTCGTCCGGCCGTGAGATTACGTTGGGCACGATCAGCGCCGCGAGCACGCCGAGGATCACGATGACGACGAGGATCTCGATCAGCGTGAACCCGCGCGGGGGCGCCTGGCGCAGGGAAAGGGGATGCATCGCCCGATTATAATGCGGTGGTCGCGCGCGGATCGTCGCAAGAGCGGCGCGAGAGCGCCCGCGCAGGACCCAGCCCAATGACGACCCGTGTCATCTCCGCCTTCTTCCTGGCCATCGCGCTCGCGGTCGGCGTGGCGGGCTGGCTCGCATGGCGCTCGTACACGCAGCCCCTCGACGTGCCCGGCCCCTCGTTCGCCTTCGAGGTGCGCCAGGGGAGCACGCTCAGTGCGGTGGCGCGCGATCTCGGGGCCGCCGGCGTGCTGCCGCATCCCGTTGCGCTGGTCGCATTGGGACGCATGCGCGGCGTCGACCGCAACATCAAGGCGGGCAGCTACGAGATCGACCCGGGCATCACGCTTCCGCGGCTACTCGCCAAGCTCACGCAGGGGGACGTCACGCAGCGATCGATCGTGATCGTCGAAGGCACGACGTTCGCCGATCTCAAGCGCGCGCTGCGCGGAAGTCCCGACGTGCGCAACACGATCCTCGACCTGCCGGACGCCGATCTCATGGCGAAGCTCGGAGCGAAGGCCGAAGCGGCCGAGGGCCTCTTCTTTCCCGACACCTATTTCTTCGTCGCGGGCAGCAGCGACACCGCGATCCTCGAGCGCGCGCGCAAGGCCATGGCAACGCGGCTGGCAGCCGCATGGGAGCAGCGCGCCACCGATCTTCCGCTGGCGACGCCTTACGAAGCCCTGGTCCTCGCATCCATCGTCGAAAAGGAAACCGGCAAGGCGGTGGACCGTCCGCTCATTGCCTCGGTGTTCGTCAACCGGCTGCGCAAGGGCATGCGCCTGCAATCCGATCCCACGGTGATCTACGGCATGGGCGCGAGGTTCGACGGGGACCTGCGCCGGCGCGACCTCGAGGCCGACACGCCCTACAACACGTACACGCGCGACGGCTTGCCGCCCACCCCGATCGCGCTGCCTTCGCAGGCGTCGATCGACGCCGTGCTCAATCCGCCTCCTTCCGACTACCTCTACTTCGTCGCACGCGGTGACGGGACGTCCAAGTTCAGCACGACGCTGCTCGAGCACAATCGCGCGGTGTCGCGCTACCAGAAGGGAGGACGCTGATGGCGGATGCACGCGGCCGCTTCATCACGTTCGAGGGCATCGACGGCGCGGGCAAGAGCACGCACGTGGCGTGGCTTGCGCAGGCGATCGCAGCCAAGGGGCATCGCGTGGTCGCGACGCGCGAGCCCGGCGGCACGCCCGTCGGCGAGAAGCTGCGCGACCTGCTGCTTGCCGTGCCCATGACGCACGAGAGCGAGGCGCTCCTCATGTTCGCGGCACGGCGCGAGCACCTGGAACAGGTGATCCGTCCCGCGCTTGCGCGCGGCGAATGGGTGCTTTGCGATCGCTTCACCGACGCAACCTATGCCTACCAGGGAGGCGGGCACGGCGTGCCTCTGGCGCACATCGCCGCGCTCGAGCGCTTCGTGCACGGCGACCTGCAGCCGGACGTGACGCTCCTCTTCGACGTTCCGCTCGCGGTGTCGCGCGCGCGGCTTGCCAAGGCGCAAGCCAACGGCCGCACGCTCGACAAGTTCGAGAACGAGAAGGAGGCGTTCTTCGCGCGCGTTCGCGAAACTTATCTCGCGCGCGCGGCCGCGGCGCCCGATCGCTTCCGCATCGTCGACTCGTCCCGCCCGGTGGATGACGTGCGCGCCGAGCTCGCGCGCATGGTGGCCGCGTGGTAGACGGACTCCTTCCCTGGCAGGCCGATGCCGCGCGCGAAGCGCTGGCGCGGCGCGCGACGTGGCCGCATGGCTTGCTCCTCACGGGCGCCAGGGGTATCGGCAAGCGCGCGCTCGCAATGCACTTCGCGCGTGCCCTCCTTTGCGAGAGCCCGCGTCCAGATGGCGCGGCGTGCGGGACCTGCCCGGGCTGCCGTTACGCGGCCGCCGGCCAGCACCCGGATCTGCGCGTGCTCGAGCTCGTCGAAGTGGACGAGGAGGGCGAGGCCAAGCTGCTCGCGGAGATCAAGATCGATACGGTGCGCGACCTCACGCGGTGGGCGCTCCTGACGAGTCACCGCGGCGCCGGCAAGGTCGGCATCGTCGATCCCGCGGAAGTGCTCAACATGCTGGCGGCGAACGCGCTCCTCAAGACGCTCGAGGAGCCGCCGCCGTCGACCTTCTTCATCCTCGTGTCGCACCAGCCGGGGCAGGTCGCGCCGACGCTGCGCAGCCGTTGCCTGCGCCTTGCCGCGCCGCGTCCGTCGCGCGAACAGGCGGTCGCGTGGCTCGAGGCGCAAGGGGTGGGTGCGGCGAATGCCGCGACGGTGCTCGCGCAGGCCGACGGGGCACCGCTCTCCGCACTCCGCCTCGCAGACCCGGCTTGGCAGGAGGAGCGGGGCGTCTGGCTTGCAGCACTCGCCAAGCCCGCGTCGTTGCCCGCCGTGGCGCTTGCCTCGCGCGTCGAGAGCGGGGCGAGGGACGAGC
>CAZIZD010000501.1:0-2936 GCA_964543615.1 uncultured Alcaligenaceae bacterium
CCTTGTCGCCCATCTGCGCCTTGATCGCGTCGTATTCCTTCTTGAGCTCGGCGTCGGGGATCGGGTTCTTCTTGATCCAGTCGGTGACGTAGGCGCGCACGAGCACGGTCTGGCTCGCGAGGTCCATCTGCTGCTTCACGTCGGCATTCTTGTCGAGGTTGCTCTTCTTGGCTTCGCGCGCGAGGAGCTCGCGCGTGTTGAGCTCTTCGCGGATCGCGTTGCGGAGCTCCGGCGTGTCGGGCGCGCCCTGGGCCATCCGTTCCTTCAGCATCATGTCGAACTGCGCTTGCGGATAGAGCGCCTTGCCCGATGCGGCGGGCGCGGCGGCCGCGGGGGCGGCTGCCTTGGGAGCGGCGGGCTGGGCCTGCGCAATGCCGGTCACGGCGAGCGCGGCCAGCACGGCGATGGCGATTCTGGTTCTGGTCATGTTGCAGGTCCTTTCGTCAGGAGGGAAATTCGTCCGGCGCGTACGCGCGGATGGCAAGCGCGTGCACGGGATTGGGTATGAGGTCGCCTACGCGGTCGAGTACCGCGCGGTGGCGCGCGATCCGGGGCAAACCGGCGAAATGCTCGGACACGATCACGAGCGAAAAGTGCCCGCCGCCGCCCGCGGCCCCGGCATGGCCCACGTGCTCGGCACTGTCGTCCGCGAGCTCCAGCACGAGCGGTGACAGCGTCGCGAGGCGGGCACGCAGGGTTTCCTGCACCGGGGTCACGATTTGGAGGGCTCCGTCACGTAACGCGCAAGGAACAGGCCCTGCACGATCGCGAACAGCAGGAAGAGGCCGATCCCGCCCCACACCTTGAAGTTCACCCAGGTGTCGGTGGGGAAGTGGAACGCGACGTACCAGTTGAGGGCGCCCATCGCGGCGAAGAAGGCGGCCCACGACCACGTGACCCGCGACCATACGGCCGGCGGCAGGACCAGGTCCTTGAGGACGTAGGCCAGGAGATCGCGGCGGAAGACGAGCTTGCCCACCACGAGCACGGCACAGAACGCGCCATAGAGGACGGTGGGCTTCCACTTGATGAAGACCTCGTCCTGCAGGATGAGCGTCGCGCCGCCGAAGACGACGATGATCGCGAGCGACAGCCAGTGGATGACCGAGACCTTGCCCTTCCACTTGAACCAGGCGATCTGGCAGATGGAGGCCACGATCGCGACCGCGGTGGCGACCATGATCCCCTGCCATTTGAAGGCGAGGAAAAAGAGGATCAGCGGAAAGTAATCCGCGATGAGCTGCATGGTTGGTGAGCCTCGCCGATGAGGCTTAAAGCAGCCTTATGGGCAGCCTTATCGGGCGGGACGGCGTTCGCGCTCTTTGTTGTTCAAGGGTTGCCCAAGGCGGGCAACCCAAGATTATACCCTGCGGCCGAGGGGCTGGCGAGAATGGAGCCGCCTCACGTCAGCCGGCGGGCGCCGGACAGCCGCGCCAGGCGATCCCAGTCGAACTTTGGGCCCGGGTCGGTCTTGCGGCCCGGAGCGACGTCGCTGTGCCCCACGGCGGCCTCGATCGCGGGATAGCGGCGCTTCAGCGCCCGCAGGAGCGCGGCCAGCCGGCGGTACTGGGCCTCGTGGTACGGGAGGTCGTCGGTGCCTTCGAGCTCGACGCCGACCGAGAAGTCGTTGCAGCGCTCCCGCCCCCGCCAGGACGAGACGCCCGCGTGCCACGCGCGTTCGTTGCACGGCACGAACTGGACGAGATCGCCGCCGCGGCGCACGAAAAAATGCGCGGACACGCGCAGCGTGGCGATCGTGGCGTAGAACGGATGCCCCTCCGGGTCGAGCGCGTTGGTGAACAGGCGCTCGACGCTGTCGCCGCCGAACGACCCCGGCGGCAGCGAGATGCCGTGAACGACGACGAGCGTGATCGCGGCGCCCGGGGGACGCGCGTCGCGATTGGGGGAAGGAACCTGGCGCGCCTTGCGCACGACCCCGTGGACATCGACGTTGAGCATGCCGGCTACTGTAGCAGCGCGCCCGGAGGGCTAAGATCGGGATCCCGCAACCAGGAGGTATCGCATGGCAAAGGCATGGCTCATCACGGGGTGCTCGACGGGACTCGGCCGCGCGCTCGCCCAGCGCGCACTGGCACGCGGCGAACGCTGCGCCGTCACCGCGCGCGACGCGCGCAGCGTGGCCGACATCGTCGCGCCGTATCCTGCGACCGCGCTGGCGCTTGCGCTCGACGTGCGCGATCCCGCGCAGCGCAAGGCTGCGGTCGCCAAGACCCTGGAGCGTTTCGGCGCGATCGACGTGCTCGTCAACAACGCGGGCCACGGCTACTCGGCGGCCGTCGAGGAAGGCGACGAAGCGCAGGTGCGCGAGATGTTCGACACCAACTTCTTCGGGCTCGCGGCGATGGTGCGCGAAGTGGTGCCGCACATGCGCGCGAAAGGGAGCGGACGCATCCTCAACGTGTCCTCGATCGGCGGGCTCTTGGGCAACATCGGATCGGGGTACTACAACGCGTCCAAGTTCGCGGTCGAAGGGTTGTCGCAGGCGCTCGCGCAGGAAGTGGCGCCGCACGGCATCCGCGTGACGCTGATCGAGCCGGGGCCGTTCCGCACGGACTTCCAGGGGAGATCGATGCAGCGCTCGAAGGACCGCGTCGGCGCGTACGCCGACTCGGTGCACGCGCGTCGCGCGCAGCAGGACAAGAACCTGGGACGCGAACCGGGCGACCCCGTGCGCGCGGCCGACGTGATGGTGGACCTGGTCGAGCATCCCGACCCGCCGGTGCATCTCCTGCTCGGCGCGAACGCTGTGGGGCGCGCGCGGGAGAAGTTCACCGCATTGCTGAAGTCGATGGACGCGTGGGAAGCGGTGTCGAAGGGGACGGACTTCCCGGCGGGGCAGTAGCTACTTGATCCCCAGCCTCTCCATCCGGTAGCGCATCGCCCTGAAGGTAATGCCCAACAGCTTGGCCGCGGCT
>CAZIZD010000502.1:0-2922 GCA_964543615.1 uncultured Alcaligenaceae bacterium
GCGTCAGCCGCGCATGCGAGCGAAGCCGCCTTCGAGATCGCCGATGAGATCGTCGGCATCCTCGAGCCCGATCGCCAGCCGCAGGCAAGGTCCGCCGGGCGCCCAGGTCGTGGCGGTGCGCTTCTGCTCGGGGAAGATGGGCAGGACGAGGCTCTCGAATCCGCCCCAGCTGAAGCCGAGGGAGAAGAGCTCGAACCCGTCCAGCATCGCCTCGATCCTCGCCTGCGCCACGGGCTGCAGGACCACCCCGAACAGCGACGACGCGCCCGCGAAGTCGCGCTTCCACAGGTCGTGCCCGCGTGCGCCGGGCAGCGCCGGGTACAGCACCTCCTTCACCTGCGGCAGCGCCGAGAGCCACTGGGCGATGCGCATCGCGCTCGCCTGCTGCCACTCGAGCCGCGCCGCCAGGGTGCGCAAGCCCCGGAGGCCGAGGAAGCAATCGTCGGTCGACGCGGTGACGCCCATGTCGGTCCACAGGCGGTGGAGCGGCGCAAACGCCGCCTCGTTGGTCACGATCACGCCGAGGAGAACGTCGGAGTGCCCGCCGATGTACTTGGTGGCCGCGTGCACCGACACGTCCGCGCCGTGCTCGAACGAGCGCGCAAAGAGCGGCGTGGCCCAGGAATCGTCGATCACCGTCCACGCGCCGCGCGCACGCGCCGCCGCGCAAATCGCGGGAACGTCCTGCACCTCGAACGTGAGCGAGCCGGGCGACTCGAGGAACACGAGTCGCGTATTGCCCTTCATGAGACCGGCGATGCGCGCCCCGATCAGCGGGTCGTAGTACTCGACTTCGATCCCGAGCCGTTTGAGGTGCAGGTCGCAGAAGCGCCGCGTGGGGCCATAGACCGCATCGGTGACGAGCGCGTGATCGCCCGGCTTCAGCAATGCGAGAAGCGGCAAGGTGGTGGCGGTAAGTCCGGAAGGCACCGCGAGCGCCGCATGGCCGCCCGCGAGCTCCGCGATGGCCGCCTGGAAGTCGGTGACCGTCGGAACGCCATGCAACCCGTACGTGATCCCGGGATGCTTGCCCGTGTCGGCGAGCTTCAGCGCATCGACGTCGGGGAACAGGATCGTCGAGGCCCGGAACACCGGCGTATTGACCGCTCCCAGCCACTTGCGGGGCGAGCGCCCGAGATGTCCCACGCGCGTCGACAACCCGCGTTTCTTGTCCTGGCTCACTGGATTACCCTCATGCGACCCCGAATGCGTGACGGATGAGATCGACTTGCACGGCGACCGGCTCGCGAATGTCGACGACCAGCGCGTCGGCAGGCTCCTCGAGGGTGGCGAGCTGCGACGGCAGGAGCGACGGCGGCATGTACTGGTGCGCGCGCGCGGCAATGCGCGCGGCAATCGTCCCTTGGTCGCCCTTGAGATAGACGATGCGCACGTCACCCGCGCGCTTCAGCCGCTGCCGATAGATTTCCTTGAGCGCCGAGCACGCGAGCACCGCGTTCTCGCCGCGCGCGAGCATCGAGGCTAGCTCCGCCGCGAGACGATCGAGCCACGGCCAGCGGTCGTCGTCGGTGAGCGGCACGCCGCTCGCCATCTTGGCGACGTTGGCGGGGGGATGGAAGTCGTCGGCATCGAGGAATCGGCACCCCATCGACCGGGCGAGCGCCTCACCTACCGTCGACTTGCCGCAACCGGAGACACCCATCAGCACCAGGATCACGCACCTTCCCCCGCATCGAGGCGCGCATGGTAACCCGAGCCGCTCGGGCCGGCATGCGTCCATGCACCGGCAAGACCCGCGTAAGGCGCAACGATGCGCACGGCCTCCTCGCTGCCGCCCAGCGCAATGCCGCGCTCGGACGCATGCGCATCGACGAAGTGCATGCGCACGGAAGCCAGGGCGGCGGCGCGACGCCGCGCGTCGGCGGCGGCGCCCGCCCCGAGATCCACGATCACGTCGCCGGGCATGCACTCGGGCCAGATGTCCTGGATCGCGAGCTCGGTCGCGAAACCGCCGGCAATATCGAGGAAGATCACGCGCGGCGCGGCGAGCGCCTGCGCCACCGCGACCGCATCTGCGAGCATCACCACGCGCGCGTCTCCCTCGAGCGGCGGAGCCGAGCATGCATGGACGCGCACGCCCGCGGAAGCGAACCGCAACGCGAGCTTCGCATCGCGCACCCCCACGAAGCCGAGTTTCATGGCCGGCCGCTCAACGCATCGCGGCGCGCCGCGAGGCCACCACCGCGGCCACGACGATCACGCATGCGCCCGCGATCGTGCGCAGGCCGGGCACTTCGCCCAGGAGGATCGCCGCGAGCACGATGCCGTAGACGGGTTCGAGCGCAGCGCACACCGAAGCGATCGACGCCGGCACGTGCACGAGGCTGGCGGCGAACAGCGTGTGCGCGACCGCAGTGCAGACCACGCCCAGCACCAGCAGCTCGGCGGCGATCGTGGCATCGAGCGCCGTCGCCGGGCCCCCTTGCACCCACACGACCGGCAGCACGCACAACGCGGCGACCGCGTTCTGCCACAGCGCAAGCTCGGACGAGCTGCGGTCGGGTGCCACCTTGCGTGTGCAGACCGTGAGGAGCGCGAAGGTGAATCCCGAGAGCGAGCCCCACGCAAGACCGCGCACGGTCTCGCTCTGCCAGGTGAACTCGGGCACGAGCAGGCCGAGCCCCAGTGCCACGAGCCCCGCGCCGGCCGCCTTGGCGGACGTGATCCGCAGGCCCAGCATCGCGCGCTCCAGCACCGGAACGAAGAGCGGGAAGCTCGCGAATCCGAGCAATCCGATGGCCACGGTGGAGACCTGGATCGCCTCGAAGAATGCAACCCAGTGCACCGCGAGGATCACGCCGTTGCAGAGCGCGATCCAGTGCGGAGGAGGAACGCGGCCGGTGCGCCACGCCACGAAAGCCGCGAGCACGGCCGCGGCGACCATGGTGCGGCCGAGCACGA
>CAZIZD010000503.1:0-2866 GCA_964543615.1 uncultured Alcaligenaceae bacterium
CGTGCACGTCGACGAGATGGTCGGCAACCAGGAAGTCGTGGTGAAGAACATCGGGCCGCAGCTCGCACGCGTGTCCGGCATCTCCGGCGCCACGGTGCTGGGCACCGGCGAGATCGTGCTCATCATCAATCCGGTGCAGCTCGCCGCGCGTGCCGACGTTCCATCCCGCGACACCAAGGGCGACGACCGTGCCATCGGCGACCGTCCGCGCGCCCCGGTGGTGCCGGTGTCGACGCAGCCGCTCGTGATGATCGTCGACGACTCGCTCACCATCCGCAAGATCACGAGCCGGCTCCTCATCCGCGCGGGCTTCGCGGTCTCGACGGCGCGCGACGGCGTCGACGCCCTGCAGGTGCTGGGCGAGCAGGTGCCCGACGTGATCCTGCTCGATATCGAGATGCCCCGCATGGACGGCTTCGAGTTCGCCAAGACCATCAAGGGCGATCCCAAGTACCAGGGCATTCCGATCATCATGATCACCTCGCGGACCGCCGACAAGCATCGCAGTCACGCGGCGGAGATCGGGGTCGACCTCTACCTCGGCAAGCCGTACCAGGAAGACGAGCTTCTGAAGCACCTGCGCGAGATGACCGGGGTCGCCGCCCTGTAGGAGACGCGTCCGTCAGGTCGCGCCGTCCGCTTGAGGTGTAGCATTGACCTTGATGGACGGGACGCATGGAATGAACGACGCGGGCCGGGCGGCTGCCGTGAACGCGGCACTGCACTGGTTCGATCGCGGCGAGTTCGAGAAGGTGCTCGCGCGCCGCGTCGCGCATCGCACCGAGAGTCAGCGCGGCGACGCGCAAGGCGACCTGCGCGCCTACCTCACCGACGAGATCGTGCCGTCGCTCGCACGGCTCGGATTCACGTCGCGCATCGTGGCAAATCCCGCCGGGGGAGGTCCGTTCCTGCTCGCGCAGCGCATCGAGGACCCGGCGCTCACCACGGTCCTCACCTACGGTCACGGCGACGTGATCCTGGGCTACGACGCGCAGTGGCGCGAGGGTCTTTCGCCATGGACGCTCACCCGCGAAGGCGACCGCTGGTACGGCCGCGGCACGGCCGACAACAAGGGCCAGCACACGATCAATCTCGCGGCGCTCGAGCGCGTGCTCGAGGCGCGCGGACGCCTGGGCTTCAACGTCAAGATCCTGCTCGAGACGGGTGAGGAAACGGGGTCGCCGGGCTTGCGCGACATCTGCATGGCCGAGCGCGCGGCGCTTGGCGCCGACGTCCTCATTGCCTCCGACGGTCCGCGCCTGCGTGCCTCGCAACCCACGCTGTTCCTCGGCTCGCGCGGAGCGTTCAACTTCGACCTCACCGTCGACCTTCGCAGCGGCGGACATCATTCGGGCAACTGGGGCGGCCTCATCGCCAACCCCGGCACTATCCTCGCCAATGCGATCGCTTCGATGGTCGATGCGCACGGCCGCATCCTCGTCGACGCGCTGCGTCCGCCCGCCATTCCCGCGTCCGTGCGCGCGGCGCTCGCTTCCATCGAGCCCGGCGAGCCAGGCGGACCGCCCGTCGATCCTGCGTGGGGCGAGCCGGGCTTGACGCCCGCCGAGCGCGTGTTCGCTTGGAACGCACTCGAGGTGCTCGCGTTCACGACCGGCAATCCCGCCAATCCCGTCAACGCGATTCCGCCGCGCGCGAGCGCGCACGTGCAGTTGCGTTTCGTGGTCGGGTGCGATGCGGCCTCGTTCGTGCCGTCCATTCGCGCGCATCTCGACGCCCACGGATTTCGCGACGTCCGCGTCGAGGCGGCGAAGGCCCTAGTGATGCACGCCACCCGCCTCGATCCCGCGCATCCGTGGGTCACGCGCATCGCGCAGTCTCTTGCGCGCACGACGGGCCAACCTCCCGCGATCCTCCCCAATCTCGGCGGCTCACTGCCCAACGATTGCTTTGCCGACGTGCTGGGGCTGCCGACGGTGTGGATCCCGCACTCCTATCCCGCGTGCTCGCAGCATGCGCCGGACGAGCACCTGCTCGCATCGGTCGCGCGCGAGGGACTTGCCATCATGACCGGTGTCTTCTGGGACATCGGCGCGGCGGGAGGTCTGACCGGCGTCAAATAGATCCGGCCCGATTGGGCTACATTCGAAGAAGACATTCGACGAGGAGGAACGATGGCGAGCTACGCCACGGAGAACATTCGCACCATTGCGCTCGTGGGCCACGGGGCGTCGGGCAAGACGACGCTCGCCGAGGCCCTGCTGCACAAGGCCGGCGCGATCCCCGCCGCGGGAAGCGTCGAGCGCGGTACCACCGTGTCCGACTTCGATCCGCTCGAGAAGCAATACCAGCACTCGCTGCGATCGTCGATCCTGCACCTCGCGGTCAACGGCACGCACGTGCACGTCGTCGATACACCGGGCTTCCCGGACTTCATCGGCCAGGCGATCGGCGCCCTCGACGCCGTCGAGACGGCCGCGGTCGTGATCAACGCCCAGTCGGGCATCGAGATGATCACGTCGCGCATGATGCAGTGGGCGGCCGACCGCAAGCTCTGCCGCGTGATCATCGTGAACAAGATCGACGCCGACAACGTCGACGCGCAAGGTCTGCTGGCCGCGATCCAGGGCGCGTTCGGCAAGGAGTGCCTGCCGATCAACCTGCCTGCCGGCGGCGGAACCCGCGTGGTGGACTGCTTCTTCAATCCGTCGGGCGAATCGGACTTCTCGTCGGTCGAGGCGGCGCACGGCGCCCTCGTCGATCAGGTGGTCGAGGTCGACGAGGAGTTGATGTCGATCTACCTCGAGAAGGGCGAGATCGCTCCGGAGGAGCTGCACGCGCCGTTCGAGAAGGCGTTGCGCGACGGACATCTGGTGCCGGTGTGCTTCACGTCGGCCCGCACCGGCGC
>CAZIZD010000504.1:0-2855 GCA_964543615.1 uncultured Alcaligenaceae bacterium
TGCGCTGACGGGTGGGGCTCGCATCGCGCGGAAGCTTCTGCAGCTTCGTCTGTGCATCCATGCGCTCCTCGAGGGAGAGCTTCGGATCCACCGCGGCGCGCTTGAGCTCCGCGCGCTTCGTCGCGTACTTCTTCACGAGCTTCGCGCGCTTCTTCTCGCGCTCCACCATCGACGTCTTGGCCATACCGGTGAATCCTTGATTAGTTACGGAACGGGAAGCTGAACGCTTCGAGGAGCGCCTTTGCTTCCGCGTCGGTCTTCGCCGTGGTGGTGATCGCGATGTCCATGCCGCGGAGCGCGTCCACCTGGTCGAAATTGATCTCCGGGAAGATGATCTGTTCCTTGATCCCGAAGTTGAAGTTGCCACGGCCGTCGAACGCACGACCGCTGATGCCGCGGAAGTCGCGCACGCGCGGCAGCGCGATGTGCACGAGCCTGTCGAGGAACTCGTACATGTGCGCGCGGCGCAGCGTGACCTTCGCGCCGATCGGCCAGCCGTCGCGGATCTTGAACGTCGCGATCGACTTCTTCGCGAGCGTCGTCACCGGCTTCTGGCCCGAGATCTTCGCCATGTCGTCCACGGCGTT
Source organism: uncultured Alcaligenaceae bacterium (assembly GCA_964543615.1). Taxonomy (GTDB): domain Bacteria; phylum Pseudomonadota; class Gammaproteobacteria; order Burkholderiales; family Casimicrobiaceae; genus VBCG01. Next base: position 588 of record CAZIZD010000504.1, read on the forward strand.
CTCGAGGATCTTCTTGTTGCCCACCGCCTCGCCCACGCCCATGTTGAGCGTGATCTTGGTGATGCGCGGAACCTGCATGATGTTCGCGTAGCTGAACTTCTGCATCAGCTTCGGAACAACCTGCTCCTTGTAAACCTTTTCGAGGCGCGTCATGGCCATCTACCTCACGTATCCACGACTTCGCCGGAGGAGCGATAGATGCGGACCTTGCGGCCGTCATCCAGCGTCTTCACGCCGACTCGCTCGCCCTTGTTCGTGGCGGGATTGAGAAGCATCACATTCGAAGCATGGATCGGCGCCTCGCGCTCGATGATGCCGCCGGGCTGGTTGGCCTGCGGATTCGGCTTCGTGTGGCGCTTGACCAGGTTGACGTTCTGCACCACGACCTTTTCGTCGAGGATGCGAATGACTTCGCCCTTCTGGCCCTTGTTCTTGCCGGCGATCACGACAACCTGATCGCCCTTGCGGATGCGCTTCATGTGCGGTTCCTCAGAGCACTTCCGGCGCGAGCGACACGATCTTCATGAAGCGCTCGGTGCGCAGCTCGCGCGTGACGGGTCCGAAGATGCGCGTGCCGATCGGCTCGAGCTTGTTGTTGAGAAGGACGGCTGCGTTGCCGTCGAAACGGATCAGCGAACCGTCGGGACGACGCACGCCCTTGCGGGTGCGCACGACCACGGCGTCGTAGACCTCGCCCTTCTTCACCTTGCCGCGCGGGATCGCATCCTTGATCGACACCTTGATGATGTCGCCGATGTGCGCGTACCGGCGCTTGGAGCCGCCGAGCACCTTGATGCACATCAGTTCGCGCGCACCGCTGTTGTCGGCTGCCGCCAGGTGGGACTGCATCTGGATCATGTTGAATACTCCTGTCCAGCCGGCGCGTTACTGCGCGCGTTCCACGATCTCGACCACTTTCCAGTTCTTCGTCTTGGAAAGCGGGCGGCACTCCGCGATGCGGACCAGGTCCCCTTCGCGGCACTCGCCGTTCTCGTCGTGCGCGTGCACCTTGGTCGAAAGACGACCGTACTTGCCGTACATGCCGTGCTTGACGCTGCGCTCGAGCAGGACCGTCACGGTCTTCTGCATCTTGTTGCTGACCACGCGGCCTTCGACCGTGCGCGGGGATTTCGTCGTTTCCGTCATCGTCGTGTCTCTCAGGCCTTCGCGCCGAGCAGGGTCTTCACCTGCGCGATCTCGCGGCGCACGCGGCGCAGCTGGTGAGTCTGGGTCAGCTGGCCGGTGCCACGCTGCATGCGCAGGTTGAACTGCTCCTTGCGCAGGTCGTCCAGGTGGGTGCGAAGGTCGGCCTGCGACTTCGAGCGGAGATCCTTGATATCCATCACAGCACCGTACGCGTCACGAAAGTGGTCTGAACCGAAAGCTTGGCGGCAGCCAGGCGGAACGCCTCGCGTGCCGTCTTCTCGTCGATGCCTTCCATTTCGTACAGCATGCGGCCCGGCTGGACGACGGCGACGTGGAACTCGACGTTGCCCTTGCCGTTGCCCATGCGGACTTCGATCGGCTTGCGCGAGATCGGCTTGTCCGGGAACACGCGGATCCACACCTTGCCGCCGCGCTTCACGAAGCGCGAAATGGCTCGGCGGGCAGCTTCGATCTGGCGCGCGGTCAGGTGCCCGTGGGTGGTGGCCTTGAGGCCGAACTCACCGAAGCTCACTGCGTTCGCGACGAATGCCAGACCGCGGTTACGGCCCTTGTGCTGCTTGCGGAACTTGGAACGCTTGGGTTGCAACATGGCTCAACGCTCCTGCTTGCCCGTCGGCCGCTGCTGCTGCTCGGCCTTGCCAGCGTCCTGTTGCGCGGCGTGCAGGTCGAAGACTTCGCCCTTGTAGATCCACACCTTGCAACCGATGATTCCGTAGGTCGTCTTCGCTTCCGCGAAGCCGTAGTCGACGTCGGCGCGCAGCGTATGCAGCGGCACGCGACCCTCGCGGTACCACTCCGAACGCGCGATCTCGGCGCCATTGAGGCGGCCGGCGACGTTGACCTTGATGCCCAGCGCGCCCAGGCGCATCGCGTTGCCGACCGCGCGCTTCATCGCGCGGCGGAACATGATGCGGCGCTCGAGCTGCTGCGTGATCGACTCGGCGACCAGCTGCGCGTCGAGCTCGGGCTTGCGGACTTCGGAGACGTTGATGTGCGCCGGAACGCCCATCAGCGTCGAGACATCCTTGCGCAGGCGCTCGATGTCTTCGCCCTTCTTGCCGATCACCACGCCCGGGCGGGCGGTGTGGATCGTCACGCGCG
>CAZIZD010000505.1:0-2852 GCA_964543615.1 uncultured Alcaligenaceae bacterium
GAGCTCGATGCGTCACCCGGCCTTGCACGAATGGATCGGCTGTGGGTGTCAATCCGACGTGAAGATGGTCGACAGCTTTTCCATGTTCTCGAGGGCCTTGCCGCATCCGCGCACCACGCAGGTCAGCGGATCGTCGGCGACGATCACGGGCAGACCCGTCTCTTCCATTAATAGCCGATCGAGGTCGCGAAGCAAGGCGCCGCCGCCGGTCAGCACCATGCCGCGCTCGGCGATGTCGGCGCCGAGCTCGGGGGGCGTGCGCTCGAGCGCGCTCTTCACCGCCGACACGATGCTGTTGAGCGGGTCGGTGAGCGCCTCGAGGATTTCGTTGGACGACACGGTGAAGCTGCGCGGAATGCCCTCGGCGAGGTTGCGCCCCTTCACTTCCATTTCCTTGACCTCGGAGCCAGGGAACGCCGAGCCGATGGTCTTCTTGATGAGCTCGGCGGTGGTCTCGCCGATCAGCATGCCGTAGTTGCGGCGGATGTAGTTGACGATGGCCTCGTCGAACTTGTCCCCACCCACGCGCACGCTGCCCGAGTACACCATGCCGCCCAGCGAGATGACGCCCACCTCGGTGGTGCCGCCGCCGATGTCGACGACCATCGAGCCCGTGGCGTCCGAGATGGGCAGGTCGGCGCCGATGGCCGCGGCCATGGGCTCCTCGATGAGGTACACCTTGGAGGCACCGGCGCCGAGCGCGCTCTCGCGGATGGCGCGCCGCTCCACCTGGGTCGAGCCACACGGCACGCAGATGATGATGCGAGGCGACGGCGAGAAGAGCCGCGACTCGAGCACCTTCTTGATGAACTGCTTCAGCATCTGCTCGGTCACGGTGAAGTCGGCGATGACGCCGTCCTTCATCGGGCGAATGGCCGTGATGTTCCCCGGCGTGCGTCCGAGCATCTGCTTGGCCGCGAGGCCCACTTCCTGGATCACCTTCTTGCCGTTGGGACCGCCTTCCTGGCGGATGGCGACCACCGACGGCTCGTTGAGCACGATGCCCTTGCCGCGAACGTAGATGAGCGTGTTGGCGGTGCCGAGGTCGATCGCTAGGTCGCTACCGAAATAGCCTTTGAAAAACTCGAACATAAAACTAGAAAGATTCCGGTGGGGCGCGCGATGCGGCGTGTTGGAAGAATGCGTGCCGCGGCGCGGGGCTCGGGCCCCGAAGCTCATGCAAGCGGCGGCGGCGGGTCAAAAGTCGATCGAATATGATAACATTTCCGCTTTGCGCCTCGCACTGAATTAGCGCGGTTTTCCGCACATTTCGCGAGGCGGCCAGAGCCGTTCCATCCCCGTGGCACTCACCCTCGACGACGTCCGCCGCATCGCGCACCTCGCCCGGATCGAAATCGACGCCGCGCAGGCCGCCGAAGCCCACGCCAAGCTCACCGCCATCTTCGGGCTCATCGACCAGCTCGACGCGGTCGACACGGCCGGCATCGAGCCGATGGCACACGCGCAGGACGCGGTCCTACCCCTGCGCGAGGACCGGGTGAGCGAGACCGACCAGCACGCGCTCTTCCAGGGCGTCGCCCCCGCGGTGGAGGACAGCCTCTACCTCGTGCCGAGGGTCATCGAGTAATGGACGGCACCGTCGTCCGGCTCGCCGCCGACCTGCACGCCCGGAAGGTCTCGAGCGTCGAGGTCACCACCGCCCTCCTCGACCGGATCGAGGCGGCGCAGGCGGCGCTCAACGCCTTCATCACGGTCGACCGCGAGGGCGCGCTCGCGCAGGCCCGGGCCGCCGACGCGCGGCTGGCCAAGGGCGACGCCCCGCCCCTGACCGGTGTACCCATCGCGCACAAGGACGTCCTCATGACCGCGGGTCTGCGCACGACCTGCGGCTCGCGCATGCTGGAGCACTTCACCGCGCCTTACGACGCGCACGTGGTCACCGGTTTGCGCGAGGCCGGCACCGTGCTGGTCGGCAAGACCAACATGGACGAGTTCGCGATGGGGTCGTCCAACGAGAACAGCTACTTCGGGCCGGTGCGCAACCCGTGGAACGTCGACTACGTGCCGGGCGGCAGCTCGGGCGGGTCGGCGGCAGCGGTCGCCGCACGCCTCGTGCCCGCGGCCACGGGCACGGACACCGGCGGATCGATCCGCCAGCCCGCGTCGCTCACGGGCATCTGCGGACTGAAGCCCACGTACGGCGTGTGCTCGCGCTACGGACTCGTCGCGTTCGCGTCGAGCCTCGACACGCCGGGCATGTTCGCGCGCACCGCGGAGGACTGCGGCCTCGTGCTCAATGCCATGGCGGGCCACGACGCGCGCGACGCAACCTCGCTCGACCGCCCGCGCGAGGATTACACCCGCGATCTCGCCAGGCCGCTCGCGGGTCTTCGCATCGGTCTGCCCGAGGAGTATTTCGGCGAGGGCGTGGACCACGACGTCGCAGCGGCTATCCAAGGAGCGCTCGCCGAGTTCCGCAAGCTGGGCGCCACCACCGTCTCCATCCGCCTGCCCAACGTAAAGCTGTCGGTGCCGGTGTACTACGTGATCGCGCCGGCCGAGGCCTCGTCGAACCTCTCGCGCTTCGACGGTGTGCGCTACGGCCACCGTGCCGCGCAATACGCCGACCTCCTCGACATGTACAAGAAGACGCGCGCCGAAGGCTTCGGGTGGGAGGTCAAGCGCCGCATCCTGGTCGGCACCTATGTGCTGTCGCACGGCTACTACGACGCGTATTACCTCAAGGCGCAGAAGGTGCGCCGGCTCATCGCCGACGACTTCACGCGCGCGTACCGCCAGTGCGACGTGATCATGGGACCGGTCGCGCCCACGGCCGCGTTCCGCATCGGCGACAAGGCCGACGACCCCGTGCAGATGTATCTCAACGACAT
>CAZIZD010000506.1:0-2816 GCA_964543615.1 uncultured Alcaligenaceae bacterium
CAACAAGTACACCTGGTGCAACGCGGCCTACGCGATGGCCACCAACATCAACCGGTCGTTCAAGTATTACGGATGGTGCACGTCGATCCGCGGTGTGGAATCGGGCGGCGTGGTCGAGGACCTGCCCGTGCACACCTTCCCGTCGGACGACGGCGGTGTCGACATGAAGTGCCCAACCGAGATCGCGATCTCCGACCGGCGCGAGGCCGAGCTCGCCAAGAACGGCTTCATGCCGCTCGTGCATCGCAAGAACTCCGACATCGCGGCGTTCATCGGCGCCCAGTCGCTGCAGAAGCCGCAGGAGTACTACGACGCCGACGCCACCGCCAACGCCAACCTCTCGGCGCGCCTGCCCTACATGTTCGCGTGCTGCCGCTTCGCGCATTACCTGAAGTGCATCGTGCGCGACAAGATCGGCTCGTTCAAGGAACGGCGCGACATGGAGGACTGGCTCAACTCGTGGATCATGAACTACGTCGACGGCAGCCCGCAGAGCTCGTCGCAGGAAGTGAAGGCGATGAAGCCGCTGGCCGCGGCCGAGGTCGTGGTCGAGGAAGTGGAAGGCAACCCTGGTTATTACACGTCCAAGTTCTTCCTGCGTCCGCATTATCAATTGGAGGGGTTGACGGTCTCGTTGCGCCTCGTGTCGAAGCTGCCGTCGGTCAAGCAGGCAGCCGCATAAGGAACACCGCGCGAGAAGAGCACGCGTCCCGCCGCATCCCGAACAAGGCGCGGCTCGGACGTCCAATCACATTTGAGCAAGGAGCATCGGCATGGCAATCGGCCTTTTCATGAAGTGCGCGGGCTGCGACGGCGAGTCGGAGAACTCGGCGTACAAGAACTGGACCCACTGCAGCTCGTTTTCGTGGGGCGTGTCGCAGCCCTCGTCGATGGAGCGCGGCGGCGGCGGCAGCGCCGGTCTCGGCACGTTCGCCGACCTCGTGGTCACCGCGATGATGGACAAGGCGTATCCGGACGTGCTCGAGAAGTGCTCGAACGGCAAGCACCTCGACAAGGTCGAGCTCGCGGGGGCCAAGATGGGCGGCAACCAGTGGGAATACATGAAGATCACGCTCGAGAACGTGCTGGTAACCTCGGTCTCGGTGTCCGGCTCGGAGGGGGCGGAGGTGATCGTCGCGTACGGCTTCCAGGCGAGCAAGCTGCAGGCCGAGTACTCGCCGCAAACGTCGACCGGCACGAAGGGCGCGACCGTAACGAAGAAGTGGGACGTCAAGCAGAACAAGTAACGCGGCTCCCGCAGCACAACGGCGCCATCGCGGGGCCGCGATCGTCTTCGCAAGTTACGCGTGGACGGCGCAGCGCCCGAAGGCACACGGCGGCCCGGGCAAGGCGGGCCGCGGCATTGCGCTCACCCTGAGCAGCGGGCGGCGCGGACGGGAGTCGTCGTGGCAGACATGGAGCGCCTGTCGGCGCTATCCGGCAATCCGGACGCCGAGCTCGCGCGTCTTTCCAACGAGATCCGCGCCAATCCGGGCGATGCCCGGCTGCGCACGTATCTCTTCCAGTTGTCCGCGCTGCGCGGCCAGTGGGAGCGCGCGCTTTCGCAACTGCAGCTGACTGCGCAGCTCGACAAGGCCGCGATCCCGATGGCCCAGGCGTATCGCGAGGCGATCCGCTGCGAGATCTTCCGCGCGGAGGTGTTCGCGGGGCGCCGGCAGCCCACGCTGTTCGGCGAGCCGCCTGCGTGGGCGGGCGGTCTCGTGGAATCGCTGCGGCTTCTTGCCCTCGGCAAGGTGGCGGAGGCCGAAAAGATGCGCGCGGACGCGCTCGAGTCCGCCCCGACGAGCTCGGGCCGCATCGGCGAGACACCCTTCGAATGGATCGCCGATGCCGACTCGCGCCTCGGCCCGCTATGCGAAGCGATCGTAGACGGCAAGAACGTGTGCGTGCCTTTCACCGCGTTGTCAGCGATCCGCGTCGAGGAACCCACCGACCTGCGCGACCTCGTATGGGCGAGCGCGCAGCTTCGCTTCAGCAACGGCGGCGAGACCGTGGCCCTCCTGCCCACGCGCTACCCGGGATCGGAATCGTCGCAGGATGCCGCGATCTTCCTCGCCCGCAAGACGGTGTGGACCGAGGCAGGTCCTGGTACCTACGTCGGTCTCGGACAACGGCAGTGGGCCACCGACGCGGGCGAGTTCGCGCTGCTCGAGGCGCGCGAGATCGCCCGCGAGCCGGCCTGACGAGGCGCGGCGAAAAGCGATGGCCGACCCGAAGGAGCACGGCAGCGACGATCGCCTCGTCGGCGATCGCCTGCAACCCTCGCTCCTCGACCGCCTCACGGACGACGAGCCGCTGAAGCAGACCGAGCCGCAGGATGCGGCGGCGATGACGCGCGTGCGGCTACGGCGCGCGGTGCTGCGCGATCTCGCGTGGCTCTTCAACGCGGCCAACAACGAGAACGAAATCGATTTCGACGGACATCCGCACGCGCGCAAGTCCACCATCAACTTCGGCGTCGACGCCTTCTCGGGCAAGAAGCTGACCGAGGTGGAGTTCGCCGACATCCAGCAGTCGCTGCGCGCCGCAATCCTCGCGTTCGAGCCGCGGCTCCTGCCCGACACGGTCGAGGTGCGCACCGTCGCGACCGAGGATCTCCTGTCGCTGCACAACTCGCTCGCCTTCGAGGTGCGGGCCAAGCTCTGGTCGATGCCTTATCCGCTCGAGTTCCTGCTGCGTTCCACGCTCGACTTCGAGTCGGGCGAGGTGGTGGTCAAGGAACAGTCGGCAACGCCGGGATAGCGCATGGACCCGCGACTTCTCGACTACTACAACCGCGAGCTCGGCTACTTCCG
>CAZIZD010000507.1:0-2809 GCA_964543615.1 uncultured Alcaligenaceae bacterium
GCGCCTGCGTGACCATCGGCCCACGCCAGACCATCGGAGTGTCCGCATCGATCATGAATCCGATCGACATCGCCTGCACGCCGTACGACTCGAGCGGCTCGAGCGTCTTGCCGTCGTTGGACTCCGGCCGCCCGGTGATCCCGAGCATCATCGGCTGCGACGGGCCGTATATGTCGGCGTCGAGCACGCCCACCGTCGCGCCTTCCGATGCGAGCGCCAGCGCCAGGTTCGCCGCGGTGGTCGACTTGCCCACACCCCCCTTGCCGCTCGCCACCGCGATGATGTTCTTCACGCCGGGAACGAGCTTCACGCCGCGCTGGACCGCGTGCGACACGACGCGTGTCGACAGGGTGACCGCGACGCGGCCCATGCCCGGCATGCCGGAGAGGGCCGTGACCACGAGCTTGCGCAGGGCCTCGTGCTGGCTGCGCGCGGGATAGCCGAGCGCGAGATCGATGGCGACGTCGTTGCCGGTGACGGTGACCTTGCGCACGGCCTTGCCGGTGACGAAGTCGCGTCCGGTGTTGGGATCGACGACGTTCTTGAGCGCTGCGAGGACGTCCTGTTCGGTCATGAATCGGGCCTTTGGGGAAGCCTTCGATTCTAGCGGAATTAGTGGTGGCTACCCTCGGCCACGCGGGGGTTCTTGCTAGAATCGTCCGTTCACCCTGCTCACGCCACGGTCTTATCGATGTCCGCCCCTCGCAAGCTCTTCGTCACCACTGCGCTGCCGTACGCGAACGGACCGTTCCACATCGGCCACATCATGGAGTACATCCAGGCCGACATCTGGGTCCGCTTCCAGCGCATGCAGGGGCACGAAGTGCATTTCGTGTGCGCCGACGACACGCACGGCGCGCCCATCATGCTGCAGGCGGAGAAGGAGGGCATCGCCCCCGAGGCGCTCATCGCGCGCGTCGCCAAGTCGCACGTCGAGGACTGGAAGCGGTACGCGATCAGCTTCGACACCACGCACTCCACGCATTCGCCCGAGAACTTCGAGCTCGCGCAGTCGATCTACCGCAAGCTGCGCGACCGCAAGCCCTCGCTCATCGGGACCAAGACGATCGAGCAGTTCTACGACCCCGTGAAGGGGATGTTCCTCGCCGACCGCTACATCAAGGGCACCTGCCCCAAGTGCGGCACCAAGGACCAGTACGGCGACGCCTGCGACAACTGCGGGTCGACGTACGCACCGACCGATCTCGTCGACCCCTATTCGACGATCACCGGCGCCAAGCCCGAGCTCCGCTCTTCGGAGCACCTCTTCTTCCGTCTCTCCGATCCGTCGGTGGTCGAGTTCCTCGAGCGCTGGACGCGCGAGACGCCGCTGCAGCCCGAAGTGTTCAACAAGATCCAGGAGTGGCTCGGCAACAAGGAAGGCGTGGTCGGCGGCGGGCTCAACGACTGGGACATCTCGCGCGAGGCGCCCTACTTCGGCATCGACGTTCCCGACGCACCCGGCAAGTACTTCTACGTCTGGCTCGATGCGCCCATCGGCTATCTCGCGGCGCTCAAGAAGCACTTCGACTCCGGAGCGGCGCGGCGCGCGTACCCGGGCGAGACGCGCACGTTCGAAGAGTTCATCGCGTCCTCCGAGGTCGAGCAGTACCACTTCATCGGCAAGGACATCGTGTACTTCCACACGCTGTTCTGGCCCGCCATGCTGCGCTTCTCCGAGCGCAAGACGCCGACCAACGTGTTCGTGCACGGATTCCTGGTGATGGCATCGGGCGAGAAGATGTCGAAGTCGCGCGGCACGGGACTCTCCCCGCAGCGCTATCTCGAGCTCGGCATGAGCCCCGAGTGGCTGCGCTACTACCTCGCGGCCAAGCTCAACGACCGGGTCGAGGACCTCGAGTTCAACCCCGACGACTTCGTGGCGCGCGTGAACAGCGATCTCGTCGGCAAGTACGTGAACATCGCGAGCCGCGCTGCGCCGTTTCTGCTGCGCGGATTCGAGGGAAAGCTCGCGCCGGCCTCCGCGGACAAGCCTGCCTGGTGGCTCGCCACCGCCGGCGAGGCTGCCGCCGAGATCCGCACCGCGATCAACGATCGCCAGTACGGGCGCGCGGTGCGCAAGGTGATGGAGCTCGCCGACCAGATCAATCGCTACTTCGACGAGAAGGAGCCGTGGATGCTCGCCAAGGACCCGGCACGGCGGGAGGAGCTCCATCGCGTCGTGAGCGACTGCATCGTCGGCTTCAAGAACCTCTCGGTGTTCCTGGCGCCCATCCTGCCGGCTACCACGCGTGCCGCCGCCGATTTCCTGGGCTACGACCGTCCGCTCGGATGGAACGATCTGCAACTCGATCCGGTGCGCATCGGTGAATACAAGCACCTCATGAGCCGCATCGATCCCAAGCAGATCGACGCGCTGTTCGAGCCGCCCAAGGCGCAGGCGCCCGCGCCCGTAAGAGCCGCAGCGTCCGCGGGCACGCCTGCCCCACCCGCCACCATCTCCATCGACGACTTCGCAAAGGTGGAGCTGCGCATCGCGCGCATCGTCGACGCCTCCCACGTCGAAGGCTCCGACAAGCTGATCAAGCTCACGCTCGACGTCGGCGAAGCGGCACATCGCACCGTCTTCGCCGGCATCAAGTCGGCCTACGACCCCGCCAAGCTCGTCGGCCGCCTCACGCCGATGGTCGCGAACCTCGCACCGCGCAAGATGAAGTTCGGCGTATCCGAAGGCATGGTGCTCGCGGCGTCCGGCGACGGGCCCGGCATCTATCTCCTCGCACCGGACGCGGGAGCCGTGCCCGGCATGCGCGTGAAGTGACCGCCTCCAAGCTCAAGGATCTCGCGG
>CAZIZD010000508.1:0-2792 GCA_964543615.1 uncultured Alcaligenaceae bacterium
CGCGAGCAGGGGTCCGGCAAGGGCGTCCGCCTCGACGTTGACCATCACGATGTGCTTGCCGTGCGCGCAGCATGCGAGCACGTGACGAATGCCCGCGGCGGGATGCCCGGTGGCGTCGATCACGATCTCGACCTCGGAGGCCGCGATGGTCGCGGGCGCGTCGTCGGTGACGAAGGTCGTGCCGTGACGCGCCGCGTCGGGCAGCGAGCGCGCCGCGCAGCGATCCGCGGTCCACCCGACGCGCGCGAGCGACTGCCGCGCACGCTCCGGGTTCAAATCGACGACCGCGACGACGTGGATGCCCGGCGTGTGCTTGGCCTGCGCGAGATACATCGATCCGAACTTGCCGGCGCCGATCAGCGCGACGCGCAACGGGCGTGACTGCGCCGCGCGCTCCTGCAGCATGCGATGAAGATTCATGGCGAGTCCTCGAGGAGTCCGAGCTCGACGAACGCGCGCCGCGCGCCGGCGACACCCGCGACCTTGCGCGCGACCATGCCTAGCCGCGCCGCGGCGTCGACGTTGATCGCGTTGTCGTCGATGAAGAGCACGCGATGCGCCGGGGCCTCGACCGCCTCCAGCACGTGCTCGAAGTAATCGGCGTCGGGCTTGAGCTTGCCGACGAGGTAAGAGGGGAAGTTGTGATGGAAGGCGGCGTCGAGCTTCCACTCGTTGCTGAAGCGGTCCCAGTGGATCTCGTTGGTGTTGGAGACGCTCGCCACGCGGTAACGCCTCCGCATCGCGTCGAGGAGCTCGAACGTGCCGGGATAGACGCTGCGCGGCCACCAAGTGAACGCGGCGAGGAACTCGTCGGTCCCGACCGGGACGCCGAACTCCTCGATGACCTCTAGCGCGAAGGCCTCGCGGCCGATGCCTCCCGTCTCGAACCGGCGCACCACGGGCGAGTGCAGCCATCGCCGCCACAGCTCCTCGTGCGTGTCGATGCCCCGCGACCACGCGAGCATCTGATCGACGCCCGCGAGCTCGACGAGCACACCCCCCAGGTCGAACAGGACGACGTCGATGTCGGCGCGTTCCACGGTCAGCGCAGCGCCAGCGTGAGGCCGAGCGGCACGAAGGCGACGGCCAGCGTGTTGCCGATCAGCACGATCGACGCCACCTTGCCGGGCTCCTGGTTGTAGTGCTCGGCCACGATGAAGTTGAACACCGCCGGCGGCAGCGCGCCGAAGAGGATGAGGAGGCCGCGCTGCGCTTCGGTGAGGCCCAGGAGCGGCGCCAGCACGAGCGCCATGGCGATGCCCGTGAGCGGGCACACCACCGCGCCGATCACGCCGATGCGCACGTCGCTCCATTGCACCTGGTAGAGCCGCACGCCGAGCGAGATCAGCATCATGGGGATGAGGGCGTCGCCGACGATGCGGATGCCGGTTGCGATCCACGCCGGCATCGGCGGGTGGAAGAGTGCGAACGCAAAACCGACGAACGTCGACCACACCATCGGGTTGCGCATGAGGCTGCCGAAGCGCGCTTTGTGGTCGACCATCCAGGTGCCGAGCGTGAACTGGATGAGATTGCTGATCGCGAACAGCGCGACCATCGCCGAGAAGCCCGGCGGTCCGAACGCGAGGGCCGCGAGCGGCAGGCCCATGTTGCCGCAGTTGTTGAACATCATGGGCGGCACGAAGGTGCGCCAGTCGGCCCCGATCAGTCGTGCCACCGGCAGCGCCAGGAGCCCCGAACCCAGCACGACGCCGACGCAGCCGATCATCAGGAGCCCGTTGGCGCTCACGTCGAACTCCTTGCTCGCGAGCGCCGTGAAGATGAGCGCGGGCGCGATGAGGGTCGAGCTGATCCGGTTCACCTCGGTCATGTCCGGCTTCGCGCGGCGCGCGTAGAGGTAGCCCAGCAGGACCACCACGAACACCGGCAGCATGATGCCGAGGATGCGCTCGAACATCGCCCGTCCTTCAGCCGCCCCTGGAGCGGCGGGTCACAGGATGTAGCGCGACAGGTTGTCGTCGCCCGCGATGCCCGCGAGCGTGGCATCCACGAACGCCGCGTCGATGGCCACGTGCTCGCCCGTGCGCCGCGCGGCGTGGAACGAGACGTCGTCGAGCAGTCGCTCCATCACGGTGTAGAGCCGCCGCGCGCCGATGTTCTCCTGCTTCTCGTTGACCGTGAACGCGATCTCGGCGATGCGGCGGATGCCGTCGGGCATGAACTCGAGGTGCACCTGCTCCGTGCCGAGCAGCGCCGCGTACTGGCGCGTGAGGCACGCGTCCGTTGCGGTAAGGATCTTCTCGAAGTCGGAGACCGACAGCGAGTCGAGCTCGACGCGAATGGGAAAGCGGCCCTGCAGCTCCGGGATGAGGTCCGAGGGCTTCGCGAGGTGGAACGCGCCGGACGCGATGAACAGGATGTGATCGGTCTTGACCATCCCGTACTTGGTCTGCACGGTCGTCCCCTCGACGATGGGCAGGAGATCGCGCTGCACGCCCTGGCGCGAGACGTCGGCGCCGTGCATGTCGCTGCGCGACGCGATCTTGTCCATCTCGTCCAGGAACACGATGCCGTTCTGCTCGGCCGCGGCAAGGGCGCGGGCCTTGATGTCGTCGTCGTTGAGGAGGCGCGCCGCTTCCTCGTCCGTGAGCTGCTTCATCGCGTCGGCTACGGTCATCTTGCGCAGCTTGCGTTTGCCGGTGCCCATCTGCTGGAACATGCCCTGGATCTGGCTCGTGAGCTCCTCCATGCCGGGCGGGGCCATGATCTCCATCTGCTGCGGCAGCACCGACACCTCGATCTCGACCTCGCGATCGTCGAGCACGCCCTCG
>CAZIZD010000509.1:0-2773 GCA_964543615.1 uncultured Alcaligenaceae bacterium
CCCAACGCCGCCTGGAAGCCTGGGTCGCCACCCTCGACGAGGAGCCCGAAGAGCGCCCGCTCGGTGTGGTCCGGCGCGCCCACGAGGACACGTGCCACGCGATGGCGGAAGGCTTCACCAAGGCTCTCGTGAAGGCAGGTTGGACCGTGCCCGGGGCCCTCCATCAGACGCGCGTCTGGAGCGAGGTCGTCGCCGACAAGCCTAAGCCTGTCGCCTACTTCTTGGTCGACGCAATGCGCTTCGAGATGGGCGTCGAGCTCGCCGAGCGTTTGCCGAAGACCTCGGAGGTCTCCGTGCGCGCAGCCGTCGGCGCGCTGCCCAGCATCACGCCCATCGGCATGGCGGCGCTGCAGCCCGGGGCCTCCGCGAGCTTTGCGGTCGTCGAGCAGGGTGGCAAGCTCGGTGCTCGCATCGACGACAACTTTCTGTCGGACCTCGCCACCCGGAAGAAGCACGCGGGCGCGCGTGTGCCCACTCTGGTCGACCTTGCGCTCGACGAACTGCTTAGCCTCCAGCCGTCCAAGCTGACGAAGAAGCTCGACGGGGCCCAAGTGGTCGTCGTCCGTTCGCAAGAGATCGATCACGCCGGTGAGGCAGGCTTCACGTTCCAGGCGCGGCAGGTGATGGACACGGTCATCGACAACCTCGCGCGCGCGATTCGCAAGCTCGCGGCAGCGGGCATAGAGCACGCGGTGGTCAGCGCAGACCACGGCCACCTGTTCTTCGCCAGCGACCGCGACGAGTCGATGCGAACGGACGCCCCCGGGGGGAACACGGTGGAGCTGCACCGGCGCTGCTGGATCGGTCGCGGCGGCGCAACGTCGGCGGGCTGCGTGCGCGTGGCCGCGTCATCGCTCGGCTACAACTCCGACCTCGAGTTCATCTTCCCTGCGGCGATGGGGGTCTTCAAGGCGGGCGGCGATCTTGCCTTCCATCACGGTGGCCCCTCGCTCCAGGAGCTTGTCATCCCGGTGTTAACCGTGCGCACGAGGGCGCGCGAGTCCGTCCGTCCGTGGGCGGGCCCCATCGAGGCGATCGGGCTGCCCGGTGCGGTCACCAACCGCATCTTCAGCGTCACGTTCACCTACGGCGCGAAGCAGATGCTTCTGGGCGCCGCGAGCATCCAGGTTCGGCCGCTGCTGATGGCGGTCGGCAAGCAGGTCGGGTCGGTGGGCATGGCGGTCGACGCACAGTTCGACCGTGCGATCGGAACCGTGACGCTCGAGCCGAACAAGCCGGTGACCGTCGCGTTCCTGCTGAGCGATGAGAGCGTCGCCTCGCTGCGCGTCGTGGTGCAGGACCCGACGACCGACGCCGAGCTGTATCGCTCGCCCACCGACATCGCGGTTCGACTTGGAGTGTGATCCATGAGCAACGGGGCAGCCCCAACACGAGACGCACTCGACGACAAGGTCAACCGCGTCTTCGCGGGCAAGGTCGTGCGCAAGGACCTCGTACGGAAGGTGAAGGTCGGCGCCAACGTACCGGTCTTCGTCCTCGAGTTTCTCCTCGGGAAGTACTGCGCCTCCTCCGACGAGGTCGCGATCCAGATGGGGCTGCAGGTCGTCAACGACACACTCGCAAACAACTACATTCGCTCCGACGAGTCGATGAAGGCGCAGGCGATGGTCAAGGATCGCGGGCGGCACACCTTCATCGACAAGGTCAAGGTCCGCCTCGTCGACTCGGACTACTGGGCAGAGGTTGCGAACTTCGGCCACAAGAATGTCCACGTGCCCGAGCACTATGTGCGCGACTACGAGCGCCTCGTGATGGGAGGCGTCTGGTCGCAGGTCGACATGCGCTTCGAGTACGACGAGGAGTCGAAGGGCAAGAATCCATTCTGGATCGATAGGCTCACGCCCATACAGATTGCCACGTTCGACCTCGAGGAGTACCGCCGCGTCCGAAGCGAGCTTACGACCGACGAGTGGCTTGACCTCATCATGCGAAGCATGGGGTACGAGCCGGGGGAAATGTCGCGGCGCCTGAAGCTACTCTTCCTTGTTCGCCTCATTCCGCTCGCGGAGCGCAACTACAACCTCGTCGAGCTCGGGCCGCGCGGAACGGGCAAAAGCTACGTCGTACAGGAGGTCTCACCGTACTCCGCGCTGCTCACGGGTGGCACCACGGTCGCAAACTTGTTTGGCCACATGAACGGCCGCCAGAAAGGCATGGTGCAGATCTGGGACGTCGTCGGGTTCGACGAGGTCGCCGATCTCCAGAAGATGCCGAAGGAGGTCATCACGACAATGAAGACCTACTGCGAGTCCGGGACCTTCCAGCGCGGGCAGGAGGCGGTCTCAGGAGATGCGAGCATCGCGATGTTCGGCAACACCAACCAGCCCGTCGACGTGATGGTCCAGACCGGCCACCTCTTCGCGCCGATGCCGGACATCATCCGCGACGACATGGCCTTCATCGACCGCCTGCACTTCTATCTTCCGGGCTGGGAGATTCCGAAGATGCGGAACGAACTCTTCACGAATCACTACGGGTTCGTCGTCGACTACCTCGCCGAGGCGCTCCGCGAGATGCGGAAGCACAACTTCACCGAGGTCATCGACCGCCACTTTTCTATGGGCCCGCATCTTAACGCCCGCGACCGCAAGGCAGTGCGCAAGACCGTCTCTGGACTAATGAAGATCCTGTTCCCGCACGGCGAAGTCACGGAGAGCGAGCTCGCCGAGATTCTCGAGCTCGCTCTCGAAGGCCGCCGCCGCGTGAAGGAGCAGCTCAAGAAGATGGGCTCCTTCGAGTACTACCACACGTC
>CAZIZD010000510.1:0-2753 GCA_964543615.1 uncultured Alcaligenaceae bacterium
TCGCGGTCGCGTTCGCCGCCGCGTGCGGGACGCTGGAAAGCCATGCCGCCAACGGCACGCCGGCCCCGAAAGACGGGCGCCCATCCGTGTTCGTCGCGCATCGCCCGCCCACTTCCAAGGACGTGATCGACGCCGTGCTTGCGAGCGCGGCCGTGCCCCTGGCGGTTTCGCCCACATGCCGCAACGTCGGCACCGATCCCGCGGACCGCACCTTGGGGCGCTATCTCGCGGGCTTCATGGCCGCCATGTCGAGTGAGTCCGATCGCAACTGGATCGAGACGAGCGTCGACCCCGGCCCGGCGACGGACCGCGAGCCGGTCTGGGTGTGCCGCATGACCCTGCGTCATGCGGACGACCGCGATCGCTGGGGATGGGGCGTCATGTTCCACGTGCGGCAGCGCGACGGTCGCGTGCTCGAGAGTACGTTCGTCTGCACAGGTGCAGGCTAGGGGGGGGGACGGCCTAACCAGGATCATGGTTGGCGCTTGATGCAAAGACGGTCTCCCATTCACCAGCGACCGCCATCTTGCCTGCCACGGAAAAACCATTATCATGGATCGCTGACCGCCCCGACCTCGCCGCCCGCCATGCCCGACGATCACGCCGCACTCCCGCGCTTTCCGTTCCGTCGCACCGATCCCCTCCATCCGCCGCCCCAGTACGCGCAGGCGCGGGCCACGCAACCCGTGTATCCCGTGAGTCTGTGGGACGGGCGCCGCGCGTGGATCGTCACCCGCCACGAGGACGTGCGCATGGTCGCTACCGATCCGCGGTTCAGCGGTGAGTTCGCGCGACCGGGTTTCCCCGCGGTGACGGAAGCGCGCGTCACCGTCGACAAGAACGAGCGCGCCTTCGTGGGGATGGACAACCCGCGCCACGACGTGTACCGGCGCATGTTCACGAAGGAGTTCGGCACCAAGCGCATGTTCGCGCTGCGGCCGAAGATCGAGGCCATCGCCGAGCGGCTCATCGGCGAGCTGGTCGCCAAGGAGGAGCCCGCCGACCTCGTGGCGCATTTCGCGGTCCCGCTCCCTTCGTTGGTGATGTGCGACCTCGTGGGTTCGCCGTACGAGGATCACCGGTTCATCATCGAGTGCGCGGCGGGGCGGCACGGCCTCACGCAGAGCCCGCAGGACGCCGAGCGCAAGGCGCGCGACCTCGCGAACTACTTCATGCGCCTCATCGTCCACAAGGAGGCCGAGCCGGGCGACGATCTCGTGAGCCGCATCATCGAGGAGCAGGTGCGGCCGGGCCACCTTTCGCGTGAGGACTTTGCCGAGATCGGCGCGATGATCCTGCGCGCCGGACACGACACCACCACCAACATGATCGGCCTCGGCACGTTCGTGCTGCTGCAGCATCCGGAGCAGGCGGCGGCGGTGCGCGACGATCCCGGGGCCGTGCAGGGCGCCGTGGAGGAGCTCCTGCGATTCCTGAGTCCCGTCCAGTTCGTGCCGCGGCGCGTGGCGCTCGAGGACGTGACGATCGGAGGCTCCACCATCCGCAAGGGCGAGGGCGTGTTCGCGCTCAATGCCGCGGCCAACCGCGATCCTTCCGTGTTTCCCGACCCCGACCGGTTCGACGTGCATCGCGACGCCTCGCGCCACATGGCCTTCGGATGGGGCATCCATCAGTGCCTGGGACAGGTGCTCGCGCGCATCGAGCTGCAGATCGTGCTGCCGATGCTGCTGCAGCGCCTGCCGAAGCTGCGCGTCGCGGCCAAGGACGGCGAGATCCGCTTCAAGGACGACATGCAGATCTACGGCGTGCACAACCTGCCCGTCGCCTGGTCGTAGGAGGACGACGCGATGGCCACGTTCAAGGTGCGCATCGACGCGGACCGCTGCATCGGCGCGGGACTGTGCGTGATGCGCGCGCCCAAGGTGTTCGACCAGACGGAGGACGGCATCGTCGTGCTGCTCGACGCCGAGCCGCCGCCGGACCAGCACGAGGGCGTGCGCAAGGCGGCGGACCTCTGTCCCGCCGAGGCCATCTTCATCGACGAGTCGCCGTGACGCTGCGGCGCGAAGCCTCCCCGCTCGCGCGCCACGTGGCCGCTGCGCGCAGGCCCGTGAAGGCCGCGGAGCAACTCGCCGACGAGATCCTGGGGTACATCGTCGACCACGGCATCGTGCCCGGCACGCGTCTCGCGCCGGAGCGGCAGATGCAGGAGGAGACGGGCCGTGCGCGCGGCACCCTGCGCGAGGCGCTGCGCCTGCTCGAGAGCCGCGGGGTGGTGGAAGTTCGCACGGGCGCCGGCGGCGGGGCCTTCGTGCGCAAGCCGCAGCCGGCCGATCTGGGAGCCGCGATCACGGCGGTGCTCATGCTCGAAGGCGCCTCGATGCTCGACGTGCTCACCGCGCGCGAGGACATGGAGGCCGCGGCGCTCATGCGCGCGGCCGGGCGCATCGGCCCGCGCGACCTCGACGCGCTGCAGGCCTCCGTCGACAACCTGCGCGAGCACATCGGCGATCGCGAGCGCTTCCTCGTCGAGGCCGGACGCTTCCACGAAGTGATCCACGAGGCGGCGGCGAGCCCGGTGCTGCGCATCCTCAACGAGGCCCTGCGCGCAACGCAGATGTCCTCGTCGGGAGACTATCCGTTGAGCTACCGCAAGCGGGTCGCCGACGAGCATCAGGAGATCATCGATGCGCTGCGCAGCGGCAAGGCGCGCGCCGCGCTCGATTGCATGCGCACGCACGTGCACACGTCGGCGCACTCGTGGGCCGGATCGCGCGCGCGCGGCCGCCGCG
>CAZIZD010000511.1:0-2747 GCA_964543615.1 uncultured Alcaligenaceae bacterium
CAGCCACATCCGCTGCTACACGTCGCATGGCATGGTCGCGATCAAGGAGAAGGAAGTCACGCAGGCCGACATCGACCGCGTGGTGGAGACGGCCAAGGCCATCCCGATCCCGAACGACCAGCAGATCCTGCACATCGTCCCGCAGTCGTTCACGATCGACGGCCAGGACGACGTGCACGAGCCGCTCGGAATGAGCGGCGTGCGCCTCGAGGTGGACGTGCACATCGTCACGGGCGCGGTGTCCGCCGTCGAGAACGTCACCAAGTGCATCCGCCGCTGCGGGCTCGAGGTGCGCGACGTGATCCTGCAGCCGCTCGCCTCGGCGACCGCGGTGCTCTCCGAGGACGAGAAGGATCTCGGCGTGTGCCTCATCGACATCGGCGGCGGCACGTCCGACATCGCGGTCTATGCGGGCGGCGCGATCCGCCACACCGCGGTGATCCCCATCGCGGGCGACCAGGTGACCAACGACATCGCGATGACGCTGCGCACGCCCACCAAGGAGGCGGAAGAGCTCAAGGTGCGCTACGGCTGCGCACTGCGCCAGCTCGCCGATCCCAACGACATCATCGAGGTGCCGGGCGTGGGCGAGCGCGCGCCGCGCAAGCTCTCGCGCCCGATGCTCGCGGAGGTGATCGAGCCGCGCATCGAGGAGCTCTTCCAGTTCGTGCAGTCGGAAGTGCGCCGCAGCGGCTTCGAGGAAATGATCTCGTCGGGCGTCGTGATCACGGGCGGCACCGCGCTCCTGCAGGGTATCACCGAGCTCGGCGAGGAAGTGTTCCACATGCCCGTGCGAGTGGGCGTGCCGACGTACGCCGGCGGGCTCTCCGACGTCGTGAGGAACCCGCGCTATGCGACCACGGTGGGCCTGCTGCTCGAAGGACGCGAGCAGTTCCTGCGCGGACAGGCTGCGCGCGCGCAGGTCGCGGGCATCGGCGGCGCCGCGGAGCGGATGAAGAACTGGTTCAAGGCGAATTTTTGAGCGACGGGCAAAAGTGAACCCCTGCTTTTGCCCGATGAAATCACGCGCGAATCGCGGGCGAAGCCCGTCGATTCGCGCCGGGAAAATCGAACCAAGAAGAACGAGAGTGGACCGGGACATTGGCATTGCATTCGACGTCGTCACATTTGCGTAATCCGACAGGAGACTCACACCATGTTTGAAATCATCGACCAGACCACCGAAGACGGCGCCGTCATCAAGGTCATCGGCGTCGGCGGCTGCGGCGGCAACGCCGTGGAGCACATGATCGACCGCGGCCTGGCCGGCGTGGAGTTCATCTGCGCCAACACCGACGCGCAGGCGCTCAAGCGCAGCACCGCGCGCACGCAGCTGCAGCTCGGCTCGACGCTCACGCGCGGACTGGGCGCGGGTGCCAAGCCCGAGATCGGCCGCGACTCCGCGATGGAGGACCGCGACCGCATCGCCGAGATGATCACCGGCGCGGACATGCTCTTCATCACGGCGGGCATGGGCGGGGGCACCGGCACCGGCGCCGCACCGGTCATCGCCGACATCGCGAAGCAGATGGGGGTCCTGACGGTCGCGGTGGTGACGCGACCCTTCCGCTTCGAGGGCAAGCGCCAGCGCGTCGCGAGCGCCGGCATCGAGGAGCTCGCGAAGAAGGTCGACTCGCTGATCGTGATTCCCAACGACAAGCTGATCGACGTACTCGGCGAGGACATCCCGCTGCTCGACGCCTATGCCGCCGCCAACGACGTGCTGCACGGCGCGGTCTCCGGGATCGCCGAGGTGATCAACAACCCGGGCCTCGTGAACGTCGACTTCGCCGACGTGCGCACCGTGATGGGCGAGGTGGGTATGGCGATGATGGGGTCGGCCACCGCATGCGGGCCCGAGCGCGGCAAGATCGCGGCCGAGCAGGCGGTGCGCAGCCCGCTCCTCGAGGACGTCAATCTCGCGGGTGCACGCGGCGTGCTCGTCAACGTCACCGCGTCCGCCGGCCTCAAGATGCGCGAGTACTACGACGTGATGAACACCATCAAGGAGTTCACCGCCGAGGACGCGATGGTCATCGTGGGCACCGTCATCGACGAGGCGATGGGGGACGACCTGCGCGTGACGATGATCGCCACGGGCCTTGGCGGCGCCGCGGCCGCGGCCAAGAAGCCCCCGAAGCTCGAGGTCTTCGAGACGGCGGTCATCGAGCAGCGCACGGGAACCGACGGGATGGGCGTGCAGGTCGAGCACATCGACTACGAGCGCCTCGATGCGCCCGCGGTGATGCGCAAGGGACGCGCGTCGGCGCCGGCGGCCAGTGCGCCCGCGTTCGATGCTTCGGAAATCCCGGCATTCCTGCGCAAGCAGGCGGACTGATGAATGCCGTGAACGGGTGAACGAGTGAAGGCGCCGGAACAAGTGCCTCCAGTGGGGCGTGCTGGCAACCGGCGCCCCGGGGCACTTCCCCCGTTCACGGTCTCTTGTCCCCCCGTTCACGAATGTGGGCCGAATCTGCTAACATATTGAGCTGCCGAGGAAAAACATGCTGAAGCAACGGACGCTCAAGAAGGCAGTCAAGACCACTGGAGTCGGTTTGCACACCGGCGCCCGGGTGGAAATGACGCTTCGCCCTGCGCCCGCGGACACCGGCATCGTGTTCCATCGGACCGATCTTCCCCGCGGACTCGACATCCCTGCCCACGCCTCGAACATCGGCGACACGCGGCTGTCGTCCACGCTGGCGATCGACGGCGGCAGCATCTCCACCGTCGAGCACCTCATGTCG
>CAZIZD010000512.1:0-2726 GCA_964543615.1 uncultured Alcaligenaceae bacterium
TCTATTAGGGAATGTTCACGCCGACCGAATCCGCGGCCGTGTCGACGCTCTATTCCGCGATCCTCGCGTTCACGATCTACCGCAAGGAAGATTCGGGCAATCTGCTCGGCATCTCGGCGGAGTCGGCGGCGGTAGCCTCGTCCATCCTGCTCATCATGACGGCCACGTCGATCCTGTCGTACATCATCACGCTGAACCAGGTGCCGCTGCACTTCAAGAACTACGTAACCGGCATGGGCCTGAGCGCTTTCGAGGTGCTGCTGGCGGTGAACGTGCTGCTGCTGTTCCTCGGATGTTTCCTCGAGATCATCTCGGTGATCCTGATCACGGTGCCGATCTTCCTGCCCGTGCTGCGCGAGCTCGACATCAACCTCATCCACTTCGCGATCGTCGTCATCGTCAACATGGAGCTCGGGGTGATCACACCGCCCGTGGGCATGAATCTCTACGCGATCAGCGCGATCAGCCGGACACCGACGGTCGAGGTGCTGCGCGGCACGCTGCCGTTCATGCTCATCATGCTGGCGGCGCTCGTGCTCTTCACCTACGTGCCCAAGCTCACGCTGTTCTCGCTCGACCTCGCGCGGATGCTCAGGTAGCGGCGGCGGCACCTGGCCGCGGACCCGCCGGCGTGGTCCGCCAGGTGGACGTCGCCATCGCTGCGAGCTGGCCCTCCTCGTCGACGAGGCGCGACTCGAGGAAGGCGATCTCCTTGCCGCGGCGCAGGACGCGGCCCACAGCCGCCGCGCGTCCCGCGCGAATGGCGCGCATGTACTGGACTTTCATCTCGAGCGTTGCGCCCGGCCCGCCGAGGCGGTTCAGGAGGTGCCCCATCGAGACGTCCATGGCCAGAGCCAGGATTCCGCCGTGCAGGGTTCCCTGCGGATTGAACATGAAGTCGCGCACGACGAATTCGACGCGGCATGCGTCGTCGGGGTAGGTGATCTCGAAGCCGAGCAGGCGCGCGAGGAAGAACTTCTCGAAGGCCTGCTCGTGCTGGGCGAGCGCCTGCTCGAACGCCGCGCGCGCGATGCTCTCGTCGATCCGGGTCATGGGGTTTCAGTCCGAGTGGGCGGCCGCGGCCGGGGTCCGATGACGCCTTCCGCGCGCAGGCGCGCGATCGCCGCCTCGGACTCGCCCGCAAGCGCGCGAAGGATCTCGTCGGTATGCTCGCCGAGGAGCGGCGGCGGCGCGCATCCTTCGGGATCGGCGTCGTCGAAGCGCAGCGGCGAGTGGATGCTGCGAACCTCGCCCGCGGTCGGATGGTCGACCTTCACGACCATGCCGCGGCAGGCGAGCTGCTCCGACTCGCATACCTCGGCAACCGTCTTGATCGCGCCGCAGGGCACGCCGGCCGCATGAAGCGCACCGATCCAATGCGCACGCGGCCGCGTCCGGAAGATCGCGGTCAGCACCGGATGGAGTGCGGCACGATTCTCGACGCGCCCGGGCGCCGTGGCGAACCGCGCATCGTCGAGAAGTTCAGGCGCGCCGATGGCGCCGCAGAACAGCGTCCAGAACTTGTCGTTGGCCACGCCCACGTTGAGCCATCCGTCCGATGCCTCGAACGTCTCGTAGGGGAAGATCGTCGGATGCGCGTTGCCGCGGCGAGTCGGGCTCTTGCCGGTTGCGAAGTACATCCCGGCGTTGAACGTGAGCAGGGAGGCGAGCGCGTCGAGCATCGCGATCTCCACCCGCGTCCCGCGCCCGGTGCGGTCACGCTCGACCAGCGCCGCGAGCACGCCCTGTGCGGCATAGAGACCCGTGACGAGGTCGGCCACAGACGTGCCGACCTTCGTCGGAGGTCCGTCGGCGCTCCCGGTGATCTCCATGATGCCGGACTCGCCCTGGAGGATGAGGTCGTAGCCCGGTCTTTGCGCGTCCGGCCCGCGGGTGCCGAATCCCGAGATCGAGCAGCGCACGAGGCGAGGGTTCGTGCGCTCCGCCCAGGCATCGTCGAAGCCGAGGCGCGCGAGCGCGCCGGGGCGGAAGTTCTCGAGGAGGACGTCCGACTTCCGCGCGAGCTCGGTCAGCACGCGCTTGCCATCCTCCGTCTTGAGATCGATCGTGACGCTCTTCTTGTTGCGGTTCACCGAGAGGAAGTACGCGCTCTCGCCGCCCACGAACGGGGGACCGAAGTGGCGACTTTCGTCGCCGCTGCGCGGCTCCTCGATCTTGATCACCTCGGCGCCGAGATCGCCGAGCAGCATGGTGCAAAATGGTCCCGAGACGACGCGGCTCAAGTCGAGGATGCGTATGCCTTCGAGGGGTTTCTTCACGAGACTCGCGCGCGTTACCGGGGAGCGCCGATGGTAGCGCATCGTGCCGGGCGGCCGCATCCCATTCACGGACGGAATGGCGCCATGCCGCGGGCCGCGCACGCCGTTCGGCCACTCGACGCCAGCGGTGCCGACGCGCCATACTTGCGAACCTCATCGATTCCCGGAGCTCCACCACGATGCGATTCCTTCACGCCGTCGCGGCCGCATTGGTCGCTTTCATCGTCACGCATGCCGATGCGCAGACCACGCTCGCCAATCCCGCGTCGCAGAATTGCGCGGCCAAGGGCGGCAAGCTGACGATCGAGAAGAAGCCCAACGGCGGACAGTTCGGCGTGTGCCTCTTCGACGACAACATGCAATGCGAGGAGTGGTCGATGCTGCGCGGACAGTGCCGCACGGGCGGCATCAAGGTCACGGGCTTCTCGACCGCCGCCGGGCGCTACT
>CAZIZD010000513.1:0-2719 GCA_964543615.1 uncultured Alcaligenaceae bacterium
GGTTGGGAACCGCACAGGGTGCACGGAATCAGCGGAAAGCGGCGCGCCGCGGCATAGCGCACGATGAGCGGCGCCGGCACGTAGGCGAGCGGACGGATCACCACGTGCCGCTTGTCCTCGGACAACAGCTTGGGCGGCATGGTCTTCAACTTGCCGCCGAAGAAGAGATTGAGGAAGAACGTGGCCATCAGGTCGTCGCGATGATGGCCGAGCGCGATCTTGGTCGCGCCAAGCTCGCCCGCGACGCGATACAGCACGCCGCGGCGCAGGCGCGAGCAGAGCGAGCACATCGTGGCACCCTCGGGAATCAGGCGCTTGACGACGCTGTAGGTGTCCTGCTCGGCGATGCGGAAGTCGACGCCGATGCCTTCGAGATAGCGCGGCAGGACGTCGGCGGGGAATCCGGGCTGCTTCTGGTCCAGGTTGACCGCCACCAGCGTGAAAGGTACCGGGGCCCGTCGCTGCAATGCCATCAGGACGTCGAGGAGCCCGTAGCTGTCCTTGCCGCCCGACAGGCAAACCATCACGCGATCGCCCGCCTCGATCATCGAATAATCGGCGATCGCTTCGCCCGCGAGCCGCTGCAGGCGCTTGGTCAGCTTGTTCGCTTCGAATTGTGCGCGACGCGGATCCCGCACGGACTTGTGCACGACGGGTTCGGTCGAAAGCGCTGCTTGCGGGCCATGCTCCATGGCCCGCGATCTTATCAGGTGAGGATCAGCAGGACGCTGCAGACACCCAGGGCTGCCGCCAGGAGGCACACGGTCAACGGCGGACGTCGCCACGTCTCGCCGCCGGCCGGCGACGAGGGGCCGAGGGGCCCCAGCTGGATGCGAGGCGCCGTGCGCGGTTGAGCCTCGCCGGGACGCTGGTAGGCGACGAGGCGGCGCTCCGCGAGCCAGATGAGCTCGTTCTCGAGCTTCGGGGCCTCGATCTTGTGCTTGGCGGCGATCGACGCGAAGGTGCGCGGCTTGCCCAGCTCGCGCAGCACGCGGCGCTGCACGAGCGAGAGCCCGCTCTTCGGAACCGCGACCTCCTCGTCGCCGGCGACGGTGCGGCCCCACACGGTATCGGGTTCGTAGTACATGGCATCGTCCTCTTGCTCAATGCTCCGGTGTCCCGCCGCAGGTTCGTGCGAAAATCCCACGCGTTTCCCGCCGGCCCTTCACTGCGACGCAAACCAGATGCCAGGACCCTTTCCACTTGTCGGAAGCCACGCGTTGTCCGCATGCGGGCCGTCTGCTACGAGCCGTACATGACAATGCGTGCATCCCCGCGGATCTCCTGCGCATTCGATTCCGGAGCCATCGAGGTCGTCTCCGATCGCGACCTGGCGGACCTCGCGGTCCGGTTGCGTGCCGATTCGCATGCCGACTTCCGCCAGTGGTTCCATTTCAGGCTGCAGGGCGCGCGGGGACAGCGCGTGCGCATCCGCTTCGTGAACGCGGGGCAGGCCACGTACGTCGAGGGCTGGCGCGGTTACCGCGCGGTCGCCTCCTACGATAGGCAGGAATGGTTCCGCATCCCCACGTCGTACGACGGCAGCGAGCTCGCGATCGAATACGAGGTCGAGCAGGACAGCGTCTACTTCGCCTACTTCGAGCCCTACTCGTGGGAGCGTCACCTCGGGTTGCTGGGCCGCGCGGCCGCGTCACCGCGCGCGCGCATCCTCGACCTGGGCCCGACCGTGGAGGGCCGCGATATGAATGCGGTGGTGGTGGGGCAGGAGGGCGAGGGCAGGAAGCCGATCTGGGTCATCGCGCGCCAGCATCCGGGCGAGACGATGGCCGAGTGGTTCGTGGAAGGGCTGCTCGATCGCCTGCTCGACCCCGCTGATCCCATCGCCTACCGACTCCTCGAGCAGGCGGTCCTCTACGTCGTGCCCAACATGAACCCCGACGGCAGCGTGCGCGGCAACCTGCGCACCAATGCCGCGGGCGCGAACCTGAATCGCGAATGGCAGTCGCCTTCGGCCGAGCGCAGTCCCGAGGTCCTGGCCGTGCGCGCCGCCATGGAGGCGAGCGGCGTGGCCGCGTTCCTCGACGTGCACGGGGACGAGGGCCTGCCCTATGTCTTCGTCGATGGCAACGAACGCCTCCCCACGTACACCGCGCGCATGAGCGCGCAGGAGCGCGGCTTCTGCGCGGCGCTCGAGGCCGCGAACCCGGATTTCCAGACCGTGCACGGCTACCCCTCCAACAAGGAGACCAAGGTGAACCTCACGGTCGCCTCGAAGTGGGTGGGCCATACGTTCGGCACGCTCGCGCTTACGCTCGAGATGCCGTTCAAGGACAATGCCAACATTCCCGATGCCGTCAACGGCTGGAGCGGCGCGCGCTCGCGGCGGCTCGGGTGGGACACGCTGACGGCGCTTCACACGATGCTGCCGTCGCTCTAGTCGTTCGAACCGAAGGGGAGGCTTCTGGTGCAGACGATCCTGGTCGCGAATCCGAAGGGCGGCAGCGGCAAGACGACGCTCGCCACGAACATTGCCGGATGGCTCGCCGGCAAGCGGCAGCGCGTGGGCTTGCAGGACGCCGATCCACAGGGCTCGTCAACGCAGTGGCTGGCGCGAAGGCCGGGCCTTTTTCCTTCGATTGCGGGGTTCGCGGCCGACGCGGGGAAGAAGGAACTGAAGGAAACCGGGATCGAGTGGCTCGTGGTCGACAGCGCGGCCGGCACGCGAGGCGAAGCGCTGCGCGACGCGGTGCGGCGCGCG
>CAZIZD010000514.1:0-2716 GCA_964543615.1 uncultured Alcaligenaceae bacterium
CGACCAACGTCCACGACGGCGCCACGTCGCTCATGATCACGGTGCCGCCGGTCGCGCGCAGCATCACCGCTTCCGCCGCCTCGCCATGCGCCTGCATCGAGCGCCAGGGCGCCCCCGCCGCGCCAAGCGCCGCGATGGCGGGAAAACAGGGACGCAACGCGGCGATCGAGCGGAAGAAGGTGGCAAGCGTCATGTCGTCGTGCGCCCCGCTGCTGCTGCGGCCCACTAGGCCCGGCTTGCCGTCGAGCACGGCTTCCTCGAACAAGGCACGCACGGCGAGGCGGCCGATGCGCGCGGGCGCCCGCGCGCGCGGCGCATCGTGCAATTGCAGGGAAGCGCCGGCGCTCATTGCGCGGGGACCAGGAGATCGCGCCACGGCAGCAGGGCCACGTCGCGCTCCCCTTTGGCCAGCACGACGCCCGTCGATGCGGCGCGCGCCTGCGCGAGTTCGCGCCACGCCACGGCGCGGCCGTCCGCGAATCGGATCTCGCCGTCCAGCCGCGAACGAAGATCGCGCGCGGCGTGCTCCAAGGCCGCGATGCACGCATCGAGCGCCGACGCCTGTGCAACGTCGCATACGACGTCGACGTCCGAACCCTCGTGGCGATAGGCGAGACCGCTCACGCACTGCCATGCGGTCGACCCGTACACGCCCACGACCGTCCCGTGCATCAGAAGCGCGGACGCGAGCCGGCGTAGCGCCTGCGCATCGTGCTCGTGCAGCACGGGAGCGGCCTCGTCGGCCGTCAGCGGTCCGCGATGACGACGCACTGCCGCGCGATCGAGGGTGCATGCGAGCCTGCGTGCCGCATGGCCCGGCGGAAGTGCGAGCCCGAGCGAGAGCGTGGCGGCATCGCACGACTGCCGCGTCACGACCAGCGGACGGCCGCGCGCGATCCACTCGTGCGCGAAGGCGAGCGCCGTCGCGTCGGCGCCCGCGAACCGCGGGCGCGCGTCCCGGTCAGGATAGATCCAGTCGTGGCGTTTCACGCCGGCGCGCGAGTGACGGCCTGCGCGGTCGGCAGACCGAGGATGCGCCCGCCGCGCTGCAGGCCCGCGGACAGCCTGTCGTCGATCGCCGTATCTTCATGCATGACCGCGGTCAGCGCCTGATCCATGTGCGCAGCGGAGGCTTCGGGCCATATGTCCACAAGCGCGCCCATCCTCTGATAGTTGCCCGCCCCCGGCGCGAACACCGGCGACTCCCTGGCGAGCTCTGCGAGCTGCTCGTAGGGCAGCTTGGTGACGCGGGCCATGGCATGCAGGTCCATGACCCTGATCTGCGCGTCGGCCAGCGCATACGCGCGATTGGCCATGAGCCCGAGGCTCAGGTATCCGCCGCTGACCGCTTCGCCGTAGACGATGGAAACCGAGGGATATCCGCTGCGGCGCGCAACGTCGACCGTGCACGCGAGATGGGCAAGATACGCGTTGAGGCCGAGAAGCTCCTCGTGGCGCACGAGCGCCTGGCCGCTCGTATCGACGAGGAACACGAGCGGGCGCGGCGGGCCATCCATCGCGCGCAGGATGCCTTCGGCCATGCCGAGCGCGAGTGCTGCGTCGACGGCCGCGGCGCCCGCGGTACCGACGATCTCCACCGCATCGGCGACGGCGCTGCGCGCGGTGCCGCGAAGAAGACGGCCCTCGTTCGTCACCTCGTGGCCGAGCGGGAACAAGGCGTCGAGGAGCGCGGGCAATCCGGTCACGCCGTCACCGTCGAGGCGAGCCGCATCGCCTCGTCCGCGTTGAGCATCGCGACACCCTCGACGTCGGGCACTCCCATCGCCTGCCACACCTCGAGGCCGTCGCGCATGCCCGCGAACCGGCGCGCGCGCCGTGCCAGGGCGTCGTGCTGCGCTCGCACGGTGGCCATCGTCGGCGCTGCGGCGACGCCTCGTGCAATGGCGCGAGCCACGGCATCGCGGAACTCGTCGATCCTGTCCTCCACGAGCGCATCGCAATCGCCCATGAGCAGGCGGTGCTTGCCGCCGGTCACGCGCCACACGAGCGCGCGGTCCTTGGCGTCGAACTCCTCCACGCCGGCGACGGTCTCGATGACGTCCGGTCCCGAAAGCGCGAGCCGGCCCTCCTCCGACATGATCACGTGCGAACACAGCCGCGCGACGATTCCCATGCCGCCGAAGGCGCCGCACGATCCGCCAATCAGTGCGATCACCGGCACACCCGCGGCCCGCGTGGCGAGCACGGCGCGCATGATCTCGGAGATCGCGATGAGGCCCGCATTGGCCTCGTGCAGGCGCACGCCGCCGGAGTCGATCATGAACACCACGGCCGCTGGCTTCACGGTCTGCGCGCGTGCGAACGTTCCCACGATCTTGGCGCCGTGCAGCTCGCCTACCGAGCCCCCCATGAACTGGCCTTCCTGCGCGGCGAACAGCACGGCGTGACCATGCAGTTGCGCGGCACCGACCATCACGCCGTCGTCGAGCGCACCGGGCAGGCCGAGGCGCGCGAGATGGGGGCTTGGTGCGGCCTCCTGCGGCGGTAGAAACTCGCGCACGCTGCCCGCATCGAAGAGACCACGGACGCGGTCGCGCGCGGTCGCTTCGAAGTAGCTGTTCATGGCGGGTTCATTCGCGCGGAGGACCGACCCGAGCGTGGGGGTCCATGTCATTCCGGGAAGGGTCGCCGCGGTCCACGTACGCAGCCAGCGCCTGCGAGAGCCGCAGCGACACGACCGCCGGTGTCGCGCCCA
>CAZIZD010000515.1:0-2711 GCA_964543615.1 uncultured Alcaligenaceae bacterium
CGCGGGCATCGAGGCCCGCGAGAAGGACGGCGTGGGCATGTGGATGGACCTTGCGATGCAGGACGTCGCGGCATGGTCCACGCAGACCGCGTGGAATGGCCGCGGGTCCAGGCTCGAGCACGAGGTGGTGGCCTGCCGGGACGGATACATTCTCGTCGCACCGCACGCCGACGCGGAAGCGGCGCCTATCCTCGCGCGCGCGCTCGACCACGCGCGCGAGGCGATCGTCGAGGCACTCGCGGAGCGGAACGTCGTGGCCACGCCGATCCAGAACGTGCGCGAGATGATCGAGATGCCCCACTGCCGCGAACGCGGCTTGTGGTCCTATCGCGAAGATGGCGGCGTCCGCTGGCCGCTCCTTGCAAGCCCGCTGCGCTTGACCCGCACGCCGCCGCACCTCGACCGCCTCGCACCCCGGCTCGACGAGCACCGCGAGCTCGTGCTCGCGGCCCGATGAATCCTCAAACTCGCACAACCGAACGCATCGCATGGAATTCACACTGAACGAAGAGCAGCGCATGGCACAGGACTCGGCCCGCCGAATGGTGGAGCGCGAGATCGATCCCATCCTCGCCCGTCATGATCCGGACGTGCCGCTGCCCAAGGACGCAACGCTCGAGATACTGCAGGTGTGCGCCCGGCAGGGCCTCACCGGCGCGCGGTGCCCCGAGTCGGACGGAGGATCGGGGCTGTCCGCGCTCACGTTCGGGCTCATGCTCGAGCAGATGCCGCCCACCGCAGTCTGGGCGTTGGGCGGTCAGGAAGTCACGATCTCGCGGATCGCGATGGGCGGGTCGCCCGAGCAGAAGGAGCGCTTCCTGCCGGCATTGCTCGCGGGCAAGCGCATCACCTGCACCGGCACCACGGAGCCCGATGCGGGCTCCGATCCGCGCAGCATCCGCACCACGGCCATCGACGATGGCGACGCCTACATCGTCAACGGCACCAAGATGTGGATCACCAACGCCGCGGTGTGCGACGTCATGATGATCACGACATCGGTCGGTCGCGACGAGAAGGGCCTGTCGCGCATGATGCGGATCATCGTCGACAAGGAGGAGTCCCCCTTCACCGCGCGCAAGATCCCGACGATGGGACTGCGCCAGGGCCATCTGGGCGAGGCCTCGTTCGTGAACTGCCGCGTACCCAAGCGCAACGTGCTGGGCGAAGTCGGCGACGCATCGCGCGTGCTCACCAAGACATGGATCGCCAACCGCCCGTTCATGGGCCTCTACGCCGTGCACCTGGCGCAGAAGGCTTACGACGCGGCGCGCGAGTATGCCGCGCAGCGCGTGCAGTTCGGCGGCGTGATCGGTGGCTTCCAGCTCGTGCAGGAGCTCCTGGCCGACATCGCGACGTCGATCACCACCAGCCGCCTCCTGTGCTACTACGCCCTCGACGCCATCGATCGCGGCGAGCGCGCCAACCACATCTCGGCGATGGCCAAGCGATACGCCGTGGCCGCGTGTCACCAGGCCATCGGCAAGGCGATGGAAGTGCACGGCGCGATGGGCATCAGCGTCGAGCTCGGATTGGAAAGGCTGTACCGCGACGCGCGCATGATCCCCATCCCCGATGGCACCAACCAGGTCCTCACGCTGATCGAGGGGCGCGAGATCACGGGCATTCCCGCCTACCGCCACTGACCGGAGCCGCCATGAGCAACGCCTACGAGGACATTCTGTACGAAGAGAAGGACGGCGTGGCGACCATCACGTTCAATCGCCCCGAGCGGATGAACGCGTTCCGCGCCACCAACGCAACGTGGCGCGGCGGCACGTACGAGGAGGTCACCGAGGCCATCCTCACTGCGGGATGGAACCGTGACATCTCGGCGATCGTGCTGACCGGCGCCGGCAATCGCGCGTTCACCGTCGGCGGCGACACCTCGGACGGACGCTCGCTCAAGGGCGGACGTGGCATCCAGGGCGTGCCCGCTGAGGAGTTGCACTCGTCGATTCGCGACGTGCCGAAGCCCGTGATCGCCAAGGTGCGCGGGTACGCGATCGGCGGCGGCAACGTGCTCGTCACGCTGTGCGACCTTGCCATCGCGAGCGACAACGCGATCTTCGGCCAGATCGGCCCACGCATGGGCTCGGTCGACCCGGGATTCGGCACCGCCCATCTTGCGCGCGTCGTAGGTGAGAAGAAGGCACGGGAGATGTGGTTCCTGTGCCGGCGCTATACGGCGGCGCAGGCGTTGTCGATGGGCATCGTGAACGCGGTCGTGCCCGATGCCGAGCTCGATGCCGAGGTCGACCGCTGGTGCCGCGATATCGCGAAGATGAGCCCGACCGCGATCGGCATCGCCAAGGCCTCGTTCAACGCCGACAGCGCGCACCTGCGCGGCATCTCGCAGCTCGGCTTTCATGCGGCCGCGCTCTACAAGGGCACCGAAGAG
Source organism: uncultured Alcaligenaceae bacterium (assembly GCA_964543615.1). Lineage (GTDB taxonomy): Bacteria > Pseudomonadota > Gammaproteobacteria > Burkholderiales > Casimicrobiaceae > VBCG01. The sequence goes on from CAZIZD010000515.1 coordinate 2,402, forward strand.
GCTAAGGAAGCGGGGCGCGCGTTCAGGGAAAAGCGCGATCCCGTGTTCAATCGCGCGGGCTCCTGAGGGAAAGGACCGGCGACGTGCCGCGCAAGGTCGCACTCGACGCGCTCGACTTCGCTGGATCGATCCGCGCGGGCGACGTCGTGGCGTGGCTGCCCGGCTCGTCCGAGCCCGTGGCGCTCGTCTCGCGACTTGGCATCGAGGCCCCTTCGTGCGCCCCGTTCTCCATCCTGGTTGGCCTGGGCCTCGGCGAGGCGTTCCCCGCGGGACACCCCAACGTCGAGGTCCGCGCCTTCGGCGGGGCCGG
>CAZIZD010000516.1:0-2699 GCA_964543615.1 uncultured Alcaligenaceae bacterium
TGCGAATTCGACGAGCAGCACCCCGTCGAACGCGGTCGCGTTGGGCCGGAGTGACAACGAGTTGGCGCTGAGCGGCTTGCGTGCGACCGGCGCAGTCACCCCCGCATGGGCCGCGGTGACCAGCGCTACTTCCATGCACCCTTCCACGATGGGACGCACCGCGAGCGTATAGGCATCCTTCGCCGGCACGCCGTCGGCAGTGGCTTGCGCGGTGAAGCGAACGCGAACTGTGAGGAGGTCGCCCGCGTAGCCGCGGCCGCGCGTCATCACGAGGTGACACGGCGCGCGGCGAAAGTCGACGAAGTGCGGGTGCACGGCGACCGTCCACGCGGACCGGGCGTTGGCGGTCGCGAAATAGCCCTCCGACGCGAACACATCGAACGACGCCGCTTCGTAGAGGGTGAAATAGCGCAGCGGCTCGCCCGCGGCCTTCGCATAGCGGCGTCCCACGACGATGCCCGGCGTGTTCACGCGCTCGGCAAGGTGCTCCTGGGTGTGCCAGCGCTCGAACTCGTCCTCGTGTCCCGCCTCGATGCCGTGCCAGATCGGCAGGAACGCCATGCCGCGCATCGTCATTCGGCCTTGATGTTGGACTTGGTGATCACCTCGCCCCACTTCTTCGACTCGTCGGCGAGCAGCGACGCGAACTGTGCCCGGGTCCCGCCCAGCGGGGTGACGCCCATCTCCGCGAATTTCTGCTTGACCTCGGGCAGCGCGAGGATGGCGTTGATCTCGCCATTGAGCTTGTCGAGGACCGCAGGCGGCGTGCCGGCGGTCGCGATCAGTCCGTTCCAGTTCGTGGCGACGAGCTGCGGCCAGCCCTGCTCCACGAGCGTCGGCACGTCGGGCAGCAGCGGTGTCCGCGCGCTGCCGCTCACCGCGAGTGCCCGCAGCTTGCCGCCCTTGATGAGCCCGATGACGTTCGGCAGCGCGCCCCAGGTGAGGTCGACCTGGCCGCCCGCGACGTCAGTGGCCGCCGGCGCACCCCCTTTGTAGGGAATGTTGACGATGTCGAGACCGACGGTCGTCTTCATCATCTCGGTGAGCAGGTGCTGGATCGACCCATTGTTCGGAATGGCCGCGTTGAGCTTGCCGGGCGATTTCTTCGCGAGCGCAAAGAGGTCAGCCAGGGATTTCGCGGGCGAGTTCGGATTCACGACGAGCACGAACGGCGTCTCGTAGGTGAGGATCAGCGGCACCAGGTCCTTCTGCGGGTCGTAGGGAATGTTGGGAAAGAGCAGCTTTCCGATGGCCACGGGACCCGACGTGGCAACGCCGAGCGTGTAGCCATCGGGGGCCGCCTTGGCGACGGCGTCGACGCCGATCATGCCCTCGGCGCCGGTCTTGTTGTCGACGATCACCGGCTGACCGAGCCTCTGCTGCAGGTGTTGGGCGATCACGCGCGGCACCAGGTCCCCTGCGCCACCCGCGGGAAACGGGACGATGATGTGGATGGGTTTGGTGGGATACGACTGCCCGCCTGCGGCCGTCGCTGCGGCGATCAGCAGCGTGCCAATAAGCCAGCGCCAGGGTTTCATGCTTCCTCCTTCATGGTCTGCGATGCTTCCGGGGAGCGTGCCGCCCGTCGCGGGAGAATCCCGTCGAGGTAGCGCTTGCCTTCGGCGATGCACTCGTAGGCATCGCCCTGCCCTTTGTATTCGATGACGATCCAGCCGTCGAAGCCGGCGCGATCCATGACGGACACGGCCCAGCGATAGTCGATGTCTCCCGTGCCGAGCGGCCTCTCGACGAATGCCGCACGCGCGATCTCCGCGAAGTGCACGCGCTGCATGTTGTTCACGTGCCAGAGATTGGCGTGGGGAGCCAGCGCGCGCAGCGCGTCCTGCCACGTCTCCGGCGGCACGTCGTAGGCGCGGTACCCATTCGTGAGGTCCGGATTGGCGCCGACGTTGGGCTCCCCCACGTCGGACAGGATACGGAGCAACGCGGCACTCGTGTCGGGCAACCCACGGTCGTGCATTTCGATCGACAGCGCGATGCCTCGCTTGCCCGCCGCCTGCGCGACTGGACGCAACCGCTCCGCGGTGATACGGAAATCCGCATCCGTCGCACCGCGGCTGCCGCCCGGCGAGTCTGCCGCCCCCATGCGCGGCGTCGCGCCGGCAACGCGCGGAATGCCGAGCGCGACGTTGAGGAGCCTGCACTCGAGCCGTTCGGCAACGTCGAGCGCCCGCAGCAGGGCGTGGGCATTGCGCTCACCGTGCTCGGGATGGCACAGCGTCTTGCCCATGCAGCTGACGGTTCCCACGACTAGCCCACGCGCCGCCAGAAGCGATCGCGTGACCTTCGCCACTGCGTCGTCAACCCGATCGAAGCCCCAGCTATCGGAGATGTCCACGCCGTCGAACCCGCGAGCCGCGATCCAGTCGAAGGCGGCGGCCTGGTCCGCGGACGTGGGAAGCGGCGCCGCGAAGTGGCTCCGCACGGCGTGCAGGTGGAAGGCGATCTTCATGCCAGGCATCCTCGGCGAATCTTCCCCCGGCACGCCGTGGCGCGTCCAATGGAGATGCTTCGCGGATTGATATCCTGTAGTTATCATTTGCAGCATGGACCTGCGCGACCTTCGCTACTTCGTCGCCGCCGCCGATCTCGGGCACTTCCATCGTGCGGCGGCCACCCTCAGCATCACCCAGCCGGCGCTCACGAAGAGTGTCCGGCGCCTCGAGGCGCAGGCCGGC
>CAZIZD010000517.1:0-2697 GCA_964543615.1 uncultured Alcaligenaceae bacterium
GTGCGGTGCCGAGGCGGTTCATGAACGCAGCCATCTGGAGCCTCGTGACCGTGTCGGCAGGGCAATACACCGCGGCGGAGGTGCAGCCGAGCGTGATCGCGCGGTTCCTGAGCCACTCGACGTTGGGGCAGAACGGATTGGTACTGCTGACGTCCGTGAATCCGGCGCAGGGTGCAGCGTGCCCCGGATTGAATGCGAACAGAAGTGCGAGAGCGAGCGTGTAGCTGTGCCAACACTTCATAGGAGCCTCCTGCCGATAAGCCGCGTTACCGGCTGAACTGTGTCTGGGGTGAGCCTTCCTGTCGCGGCGGGGAGTACGCGAACGACAACATGCTGATCGACGCGAGGTCGATGCCGTCGGTGATCACCGAAAGCGCGTCGTCCTTGCGCCGCGCGCCCGCGATGTAGAGCATCGGCAGGTAGTGCTCGGGTGTGGGAACGGACAGCGACGCGGGCTCGCCCAGCAGGTGGTAGTCGATCAGCGGGACATGCTCGTTGCGTTCGAGGAAGCCGCGCACCGCCTGCTCGAACTGCAAAGCCCACGGATACGCGCCGGTGCCGTCCATGCGGCGCATCGCGCGCAGGTTGTGCACCACGTTGCCGCTGCCGACCAGCATCACGCCCTCGTCACGCAATGCCGCAAGTTTCTGCCCGAGTTCGTAGTGGAAGCGCGGCGGCCTGGTGCCGTCGATCGCGAGTTGCACGATCGGCACGTCGGCCTGGGGATAGACATGGCAAAGCACCGCCCACGTTCCGTGGTCGAGGCCCCACTCCTCGTCCATGCGCACGTCGAGCGGCGCGAGCAAAGAACGCACTCGCGCCGCGAGCGCGGGATCGCCGGGCGCGGGGTAGTCGAAGGCGTGCAGCGCGGGAGGAAATCCGCCGAAGTCGTGGATCGTCGGCGGCCTGCTCATCGCGGTCACCGCGGTCCCGCGGATGTACCAGTGCGCGGAGATCGCGAGGATGGCCTTCGGCCTGTCGAACGTACGGCCTATCTCGGCCCATGCCTCGGTCCGCGGATTGCGCTCCAACGCGTTCATGGGACTGCCGTGACCGAGGAAGATCGCGGGAGCGCTCATCGACGCGATCTCACGCCGCGGGCAGCACGATGTCCCACTTCACGGCGACCGCGCCGTCCGGCAGGCCCCGCGCAACGTCGAGGTAGCGGCTCGTCGACGCCTGGCGGTCGTCGGGGCTCAAGTAACGGTACAGGCTGTCGCTCTCGTTGCGGGCCTCGCCCTCGAAGAACATCTGGGTGGTGAGGCGCGTCTTGCCGGCGGCCACGATGAAGTGGATGTGCGGCGTGCGACCGCCGTACGGCGGAGGCTTGATCGTCGTGATGCGGAAGCTGCCGTCGCTCGCCGAGCGCAGGGAACCATAGCCCTGGAAAGCGGGATCGATCGGGCCGCTCGCCTCCGAATCGGAAGGATGGTGATAGCGGCCGAACGCATTGGCTTGCCACAACTCGATCTTCGCGCCTTCGATCGGCCTGCCCTTCGTGTCGACGATGCGGCCGGTCACGACGAGGATCGTGCCCTGCGCGCGCCCCGCGCGGCCCGCGATCTGCGTGAGGTCGGCGTCGCTGTCCGCGGGCTTGGCCGGCGGGTAGAAGGGGCCGAGCGCATTGGACGGCGTGGCGCGAAGCGCTTCGGCTCGCGCGATCGCGCTCACCGCAATTGCGGCCAGGCCCGCGCCGAGGGCTCGCCTGCGGTCGCGCCTCATCGCCGCTTGCCGCCGCCCAGGAGCGATCCCAGAACGCCGCGCACGATCTCGCGTCCGATCGTGGATCCGACCGTGCGCGCCGCGCTCTTGGCCGCGGACTCGATGAGGCTGTCCTTGCGGCCGCTGCCCGTCATGAGCCCGCCGAGCGAGCCCTTGATGCCGTCCATCCATCCGCCGCCCGACGCGGCGGTCCCGCCGGTCGCGGGCGCAGACGCTTCGGCGCGGCCCTTGAGCTTCTCGAACGCGGATTCGCGGTCGATTTCCTTCTCGTAGACGCCCGCCACCGGCGACGCGGCGATCACGGCTTTGCGCTCCTCGGGCGTGATCGGGCCGATCCGCGTGCCCGGAGGCAGCACGAAGGCGCGTTCCACGATGGTGGGACGGCCCTTCTCGTCGAGGAACGATACAAGGCCTTCACCCACCCCGAGTTCGGTGATCGCGGCTTCCGTGCTGAACTTGGGGTTGGCGCGCATCGTCTCCGCCGCGGCCTTGACCGCCTTCTGGTCGCGCGGCGTGAAAGCGCGCAGTGCGTGCTGAACGCGGTTGCCGAGCTGTGCGAGCACCGAGTCGGGAACGTCGAGGGGATTCTGCGTTACGAAGAACACGCCCACGCCCTTGGAGCGGATGAGCCGCACCACCTGCTCGATCTTCTCGAGCAACGCCTTGGGCGCGTCGTTGAACAGAAGATGCGCCTCGTCGAAGAAGAAGACGAGCTTGGGCTTGTCGCGGTCGCCCACCTCCGGCAGCCGCTCGTAGAGTTCCGACAGCAGCCACAGGAGCAGCGTCGAGTACACCTTGGGCGACTGCATGAGCCGGTCGGCCGCGAGGATGTTGATGGCACCCTTGCCGTCGATGGTCTGCAGCAGATCGTCCACGTTGAGCATCGGCTCGCCCAGGAACTTGCCTGCACCTTGCTGATCGAGCGCCAGCAGGCCGCGCTGGATGGCGCCGATGGAGGCCGCGGAGACGTTGCCG
>CAZIZD010000518.1:0-2692 GCA_964543615.1 uncultured Alcaligenaceae bacterium
GCCGATGTGGCGCATCCTGCCCGAGTTCTGCGCCAAGCACGCGCGCTACGAGCGCGTGGGACTGCGGGACCTGTCGCAGCAGATCCACGAGACCTACCGCGCCAACGACGTCGCGCGCGTCACCACCGAGATGTACCGCTCCGACATGCAGCCCGCGATGAAGCCGTCGGACGCCTTCGCATGCATGGCGCACCGCGAGATCGACCGCGTGGAGATCGACGAGCTCGAAGGACGTGTCGCCGGCGTGCTACTCACGCCCTATCCGCCCGGCATTCCGCTGCTCATCCCGGGCGAGCGCTTCAACCGCACCATCGTCGAGTACCTCAAGTTCGCGCGGAGCTTCAACGAGAAGTTCCCCGGCTTCGACACGGACATCCACGGCCTCGTCGACATCGAGGAAGGCGGCAAGCGGCGCTACTTCATGGACTGCGTGCGCCAGCGATAGAAAACTTCCGCTGGAGATGCACCCGCGCGGCGGGTGCATCTTTGCTGGTGCGCGCCCGGCGAGGCGCCTACATCGTCGCCGGCGACGAGAACGGCCTGGTCGCATCGACGACGAACATCACGAGCGCCAGCAGGTCGGTGTCGCCCGCGCTCGATACCTCCATCGGCACGTTGGCCCCGCGTCCGGCCTCTCCGCGCCCGGCCTGCACCCGCAGCGTGTCCGACGGGCCGCGGATGCCCTGCTCGCCGCGGAGCACGTAGAACGCCTCGGATCCCGGGTGCGTGTGGACCGGCGTGACTGCCCCGGGAGCCCCCGAGGCCTGGTTGATCCGCAGCAGGTACTTGGGAGCGCTCACGCGCGGGATCGGGCCTACTTCCGCCACCTTCGTTCCCTTCGATTCCGGTTTCTGGTCCCCCGCGAGGGTGAAGAGCCACACCTTCCCCGCCGCTTCGGCCACGAGAGACCACTGTCCGGCGGCCGCTTGCGCGGAGGCGGGGTCGGGGAAGTTCTCGATGTGCCAGTAGAGGGTGCCGGACGGCAGCGCGTCGACGGCTCGTTCCGTCAGGGGCTTGATGGACAGTGCCTCGTGCGCGAAGGCGGGCGTCGCCGCGAAGATCGCGGCGAGAAGGCATTGCAGCAGGCGGGTCATTGCGGGCTCCTCATCGTGCGTGCGCAGGCTGCGCACCACGCGAGCAGACCACTTCGTTAGCCCAAGGCGCCCGACGGATCGATTATGCTTTTCCTTCGAGTCCATTTCCGGAGGCGCGCGGCCATGCAGAACCTGGGTGAATGGCGGGTGCACGCCGACACGAACGAGGTGATCCGGCCGGGCGAGCGGGTGCGCCTCGAGCCCAAGGTGATGGATGTGCTCGTGCTGCTCCTGCGCAACCGGGGCAGGGTCGTGCCGCGCTCCGAGTTCCTGGATGCAGTGTGGCCGGGTGTCGTGGTCGGGGACGAGGCGCTGAGCCAGGCCGTCATCAAGCTTCGCCGCGCGCTTCGCGACGACGCGCGCTCGCCGCGCTACATCGAAACGATTCCCAAGCGCGGCTATCGCCTGATCGCGGAATGCGGGGACGGCAGGCAGCCCGAGGCGATGCCGGCCGTCGCATCGCATCGCCGGCTCGCGGCCCTTGGCGCCGTCGCTGCGTTGTCGGCCCTGGCCCTTCACGGCGCGATCCGCGACGATGCCGCGCATGCTCCGGCGCCTCGAATGGAGGCGGCACGGAACGCCGAAGCCCAAACCCTGTTCGAGCGCGGACGCAGCGAGCTCCTGGTGCGTGGCGCTGCCGAGAACGCGGTCGCGCGCACGCTGTTCCGGCAGTCGATCGAACGCGACCCCACGTTTGCGCGCGCGTACGCCGGTCTTGCAATGACCTACGCCCTCGAGTCGAGACTGGGCGGCGGCGACCACCTCGCACGCGCGTTCGAACTCGCGGAGACCGCGCTGCTCATCGACCCGCAGGTCGCGGCCGCCCACTGGGTGCAGGGCTTCGTGCTGGTGCAAGGGCGCCGGCACCGGGAAGCGATCGCCTCGCTCGAACGAGCCATCGAGCTCGATCCGTCCTTCGCGGACGCCTATGCGCTGCTCGGCGGTGTTTACACCTACGTGGGGCAGCCGCGCGACTCGATTCCTCTCTTGCGCACGGCATTGCGGCTCAATCCGGAAGGCGGTTACCTGTACTTCCTGCTTCTGGGCCGCGCCTACCTTTTCGATGGCTACCTGGAGCAGGCCATCATCAACCTGCGCGCGGCGGCGCTGCGAAATCCGTCCGACGTCGAGACCCGGGCCTACCTTGCGGCTGCGCTCGCGGCCGCCGGGCAGACCGCGGGCGCGCAGTGGGAAGGCGACGAAGTCAGGTCATTGCGCCCGGATTTCTCGGCCGGCGCGTGGCTCGCCGCATATCCGATGGTCGACGCAAGCCAGGAGCGGCGCCTCGCCAGCCTGCTGGCCGACGCGGGGCTTCGCTGAAGTCGGCTAGTACCGCGGCCGCCACACCGTCTTGCCGTTGTGGAGGATGAGCTGGCGCAGGAGCTCGCACAGCCGCTTGCGGTCCTCGCCGCTCACCACCGCCTGGCCCGTGATCACCTGCACCGCGCCATGCACGGACATGCCGTTGACGACGAGCATGGCCTGGAGCGTCGCGTCGGACTTAGGGTCGATCATCACTTGCCTCCAGCGTTGGCGTCGACGTCGAACGATATCCCCTGCGCCAGCGGCAGCGCATTGCCGTAGTTGATCGTGCTGGT
>CAZIZD010000519.1:0-2687 GCA_964543615.1 uncultured Alcaligenaceae bacterium
CAAGGGCGACCGCTACGTGGTGAACGGGCAGAAGGTGTGGATCTCGCGCGTGCAGCACAGCGACCTCATGATCCTGCTCGCGCGCACCACGCCGCTGCCGGAAGTGAAGAAGAAGTCCGAGGGCATGTCGATCTTCATCGTCGACCTGCGCGACGCGATCGGCCATGGGCTCGAGGTGCGCCCCATCGCCAACATGGTCAACCACGAGACCAACGAGCTCTTCTTCGAGAACCTCGAGATCCCTGCGGAGAATCTCATCGGCGAGGAGGGCAAGGGCTTCAAGTACATCCTCGACGGCCTCAACGCCGAGCGCACGCTCATCGCCGCGGAATGCATCGGCGACGGCTACTGGTTCATCGACCGCGTGACGCAATACGCGAACGAGCGCGTGGTGTTCGACCGGCCGATCGGGCAGAACCAGGGCGTGCAGTTCCCGATCGCGGAAGCCTTCATCGAGGTCGAGGCGGCCAACCTCATGCGCTGGAAGGCGTGCGCGCTGTTCGACGCGGGCAAGCCGTGCGGTGCAGAGGCCAACATGGCGAAGTACCTCGCCGCCAAGGCTTCGTGGGAGGCGGGCAACGTGTGCCTTCAGTTCCACGGCGGGTTCGGCTTCGCGCACGAGTACGATGTCGAGCGCAAGTTCCGTGAGACGCGGCTCTACCAGGTGGCGCCGATCTCGACCAACCTCATCCTCGCGTACATCGCCGAGCACACGCTCGGGCTGCCGCGATCGTTCTGACGGCGCAGCACGTTCCTTCCACGGTGACACCATGGATTTCAAGATTCCTGCCGAGCTCGAAGCGCTGCGCGAACGCACGCGGCGCTTCATCGCCGACGAGATCATCCCGTACGAGTCGGATGCGCGCCTGACGTCGCACGGCCCCGGCGAGGACCTGCGCGCGGAGCTGGTCGCACGCGCGCGCGCCGCCGGCCTGCTCACGCCGCACGCCTCGCGCGAGATGGGCGGGCTCGGCCTCACCCACGTCGAGAAGGCGGTGGTGTTCGAGGAGGCGGGCTACTCGACCCTCGGTCCCACGGCGCTCAACATCCACGCGCCCGATGAAGGCAACATCCACCTCATGGAGGAGGTCGCCACGCCCGCGCAGAAGGAGCGCTGGCTGCGCCCGCAGGTGGAGGGCCGCACGCGGTCCTGCTTCGCGATGACCGAGCCGCCGCCGGGTGCGGGCGCCGATCCCTCGATGCTGCGCACCTCTGCAATCCGTGAAGGCGACCAGTACGTCATCACCGGCAGGAAGTGGTTCATCACCGGCGCCACGGGCGCGTCCTACGCGATCATCATGGCGCGCACGGAGGACGGTGCCGCGACGATGTTCCTCTCCGACATGGATCGCCCGGGCATTCGCGTGGTGCGCCAGATGGACGCGATGGACAGCTGCTTCAGCGGAGGGCACGGCGTGGTCGAGTTCGACGGCCTGCGCGTGCCCGCATCCGACGTGCTGGGCGAGGTGGGCAAGGGCTTCCGCTACGCGCAGGTGAGGCTCGCCCCCGCGCGGCTCACCCACTGCATGCGATGGCTCGGACAGGCGCGACGCGCGCACGACATCGCGACCGACTACGTGCGCCGGCGCGAGGCCTTCGGCAAGCCGCTGGGCGAGCACGAGGGCGTGGGCTTCATGCTCGCCGACAACGACATGGACCTCATGACCGCGCGCCTGCACATCTGGCACACCGCGGCGCTGCTCGACCAAGGGCAGCGCGGCAACTTCGAGTCGAGCCGGGCGAAGGTCGTGTGCTCGGAAGCCGAGTGGCGCGTCGTCGACCGCTGCGTGCAGATGCTGGGCGGGCAAGGCGTCACCGGCGAAACCGTCGTGATGCGCATCTTCATGGACATGCGCGCGTTTCGCATCTACGACGGTCCGAGCGAGGTGCATCGCTTCAGCATGGCGCGCAAGATCGTGGGCGGACGGACGGGAGCGCAATGACTCCCGACGGCATCGCCAAGACCACCTGCTACATGTGCGCCTGCCGCTGCGGCATCCGCGTGCACCTGCGTGATGGCAAGGTCCGCTACATCGACGGCAACCCCGAGCATCCCATCAACCGCGGCGTGATCTGCGCCAAGGGTGCGTCGGGCATCATGAAGCAGTACTCGCCCGCGCGGCTGACCGTGCCGCTGCGTCGGAAGCCGGGTTCGGAGCGCGGCGCCGGCGAGTTCGAGCCCATCTCCTGGGACGAGGCGCTGTCGATGCTGACCGGGCGGCTCGCGCGCATCCGCCACGAGGATCCGAAGCGCTTCGCGCTCTTCACCGGGCGCGACCAGATGCAGGCGCTCACCGGGCTCTTCGCGCGCCAGTTCGGCACGCCCAACTACGCGGCGCACGGCGGCTTCTGCTCTGTGAACATGGCCGCCGGCATGATCTACACCGTCGGCGGATCGTTCTGGGAGTTCGGCGGGCCTGATCTCGCGCGTGCCAGGCTCTTCGTGATGATCGGTACCGCCGAGGACCATCACAGCAACCCGCTCAAGTTCGCCATCTCGAAGTTCAAGCGCGCGGGCGGACGATTCGTGTCGATCAATCCGGTACGCACCGGCTACTCGGCCATCGCCGACGAGTGGGTGCCGATCAAGCCGGGCACCGACGGCGCGCTGATCCTCGCCATCATCCACGAGCTCCTCGCGACGGGCCTGTACGACCGCGAGTTCCTCGCGCGCTACACCAACGCGG
>CAZIZD010000520.1:0-1185 GCA_964543615.1 uncultured Alcaligenaceae bacterium
ACGAACGCCCGGACGTGGTATGCCTCGATCTGACGATGCCGGATGCCGACGGTCACGAGGTGTTGCGTCGCCTGAAAGCCGACCCCGCGACCTGCGACATTCCGATCGTGATCGTCACGGCGCAGCCGATCGACGACGAGCTGCGCGGGCGTTTGCGGCCGGCCGCTGGCTTGCTGCCGAAGAACGGCATCTCGCGCGCGATCGCGCTCGCGACCATCGAGGCGGCCATCCGCGGCGAGAGCGGGCCCCTGCCATGAGTACACCGGCCATTCGCATCGTCGTCGTCGACGACACCGCCCCCAATCGCTACGCCAAGAGCCGGACCTTGCGACACGCGGGCTTCGAGGTCTTCGAGGCCGGGACCGGCGCCGAGGCGTTCGTCTTCGTCGACTCGCACGCGCCCGATGTCGTCGTGCTCGACACCCAGCTCCCCGACACGAACGGATGGGAAGTCTGCAAGCAGCTGAAGCAGCGCGGAATCGAGGCGCCGCTCGTGCTGCAGGTGTCCGCCACGTACGTCGAGGAAGGCGACACGGTGAAGGCGCTCGAAGGAGGCGCCGACGCCTGCCTGACGGAGCCCATCGATCCCGCCGTGTTGGTGGCGACCGTGCGAGCACTGCTGCGGATGCGTCACGCGGAGCAGGCGCTGCGCGAGGCGCTCGCGCGCGAGCAGGCGTTGCGTCAGGCCGCAGAAGGCGCGAATCGCGCCAAGGATGAGTTTCTCGCGACGCTCTCGCACGAGCTGCGGTCGCCGCTCGGCACGATCCTCACGTGGGTCACGCTCCTGAAGGAAGGCCGCCTCGACGCGACACGGAGCAAGCAAGGACTCGACTCGATCGAGCGCAGCACACAGCTCCAAGTCAAGCTCATCGGCGATCTGCTCGACGTCTCCAGCATCATCTCGGGTAAGACTCGGCTGGAGATCGGCAGCGTCGATCTCACGGCTGTCGTGCACGCCGCGGTCGACGGCATCGGATCAGCGGCGGAAGCGAAACAGATCACGGTCTCGAGCCGCATCGAAGCTGACGTCCCTCGCATCGCCGGTGACGCCATGCGGCTGTTGCAGGTCGTGCAGAATCTCTGCTCCAACGCGGTCAAGTTCACCCCCGCGGGTGGACGCGTCGCGATCACCGTTCGACGGGTGAGCACGGTCGTGGAGATCGAGGTGAGCGACACGGGCAAGGG
>CAZIZD010000520.1:1285-2631 GCA_964543615.1 uncultured Alcaligenaceae bacterium
GCAACGGCACGAAAAGTGTTGCAGCCGATGCGGGAGGATCTACGCATGCGGACGGATCTCATGCTGCTGGCGGTTGCGATGGTGGGGGCGAGCTTCGATCGGGTCGTGGCGACGCCGAGCGCCGATGTGGCGGCCGGCATGCTGCTCGCGCAAAACTCCGCACCACTTGCGACGCCCGCCATCAATCCGCGGCTTGGTAGTGCGCCGCCCGGCGGGCATCTCCCGGGCAGCGTCGAGAGTGCCCGTGAAGAGGCGCAAGCGCGCCGCGCGGCGCCCCTGGAGGGAGCCGATGCTGGCGGCGCCGCCGTCGACGGCTCGGCCGTGCCCGCCAACCCCGCCGGACGCCTCGGCACGATCAACGAGAATCGTCTCGGCGCACCACCGAACGGCGCCGTCGGCGCGGCGCCCAATGCGCCCGCAGGAGGTCCCGCGGGCGCAGGGTCGATGGCGCCGCTGGGCGGTGCCGTTGCCCCGCCGGCAGCTGGCGCAGTGCAAGCGCCTCCGGGCGCCACTCTGCCACCGGCGGCCGGACGGTAGCGCGATGGCAGCCACGCGCCGTCACAAGAAGTCTCGCAGCGCGAGCGCATCGACCAGCCGGAAGCCGAGCGGCGGTCGACCGATCTGGAACGGCCATTTGGTCTTCGGCCTCGTGTCGGTGCCGGTGCGCGTCTACGCGGCGTTGGATGCGGCCGAGCACGTCGGCTTTCGGCTGCTCCATCGCAAGGACAAGGCGCCCATCAGCTACAAGAAGTTCTGCAGCCGAGAGGACGTGGAAGTGCCCGCCGACGAGATCGTGCGCGGCTACGAAACGAGCAAAGGCAAGTACAAGCTGGTCGAGGGCGAGGAGCTCGACGAGGTCCAGGCCGAGCTCGGGGAGGGCCAGCACAGCATCGATCTCCTGCAATTCGTCGCGCCCGGCTCGCTCGATCCGCTCCTTTTCGAGCGTCCATACTTTCTGGCACCCGATGAGGGTGGCGAGAAGGCGTACGCGTTGCTGCGGGACGCGATCCGCGAATCGGGCCACGTCGGCGTCGCGCGCCTCTACCTGCGACGGCCCGTGCTCGCCGCGATCCTGCCGCACGGCGACGTCTTGGCGCTCGAGGTCATGCGGCCGTACGACGAGCTCCGCGCCGCGGATCGCTTCGCGATTCCTTCGGCGCGCGCGAGCGAGCCCGAGAAGCGCATGGCGCGCAAGCTGATCGACGAGATGACGGCCGAATGGGATCCGCGGGCGCATCCGAATCGCTACCGCGCGACGCTCGAAAAGCTGCTCGAGAGCCGCGCAGCCGTCAGTCTTGAGGAGACCGAGGAGGAGTCCGAAGTCGAGCGTGGCGACGTCAAGGTCG
>CAZIZD010000521.1:0-2604 GCA_964543615.1 uncultured Alcaligenaceae bacterium
CTTTGGCGTCGCATTCTCGCAGGACTTCCTAGTGCTCATGGCCAAGCTCAACGGGGGCAGCGAGGACAACATCAAGCCCGGGATCGACAAGATCAAGGAGATGAAGGCGGCGGGCATCATCGGCTTCCTGCCGTCCACGCCCGCGGAGATGGACAAGCTTCTATCGCAGGGCGCCGCGTGGATCGCGGTAGAGCCCACGGTGCGCGCCTGGCCGCTGGCCGACCAGGGCCTGCCCATCGACTTCGCGTACCCGAAGGAGGGCGCCGGGGCGTTCGCCAACTACTTCGACGTCATCAAGGGCGCGCCGCACCCGCTTGCCGCGCAGGCGTTCGTCAACTACATGCTCTCGGAAGAGGCGCAGATGGTGCTCGCCAAGCAGTACTACGGGCCCATCAACAAGAACGTGAAGCTGCCGCCCGAGCTCGCGGCGAAGGTGCCCTACGGGCCCGATCGCATGAACTCGCTCGTCAAGATCAACCGCGCGAAGATGAACGAGAAGCTCGACGAGTGGAACGAGCTGTGGGCGCGCGAGATCGAAGCGAAGAAGTGAGTGCGGTGGCGGCGGCGCGAGCCTTTGCGGCCATGATGCGCGCATGACATCCGCGCAGGCCGGCTACGCGGCCGTCGCCGCGCGCGGCGCGCCGTTCTGGCGCGACCCGCGCAAGCTGCCGTGGCTGCTGGTGGCGCCGGCCGCCGTGTTCTATGTCGTGCTGTTCGTCATCCCGTTCGGCAACCTCATCCTGTCGAGCTTCTACGACTACAGCCGGCTGACCGGCGTCGTGAAGACGCTCACGATGAAGAACTACGTCCGGTTCTGGACCGATGCGTTCTACCTCGACATCCTCGTGCGCACGTTCCGCGTGAGCCTCGTCGCCACCGCGGTCACGCTGATGGTGGGCTATCCCGTCGCGGTGTACATGACGAAGGCGAGCGCCCGCGTGCGCGCGCTCGTGACGCTCTTCATCCTCTCGCCGCTCCTCATCAGCGTGGTCGTGCGCAGCTTCGGCTGGCTCATCATCCTCGGTCCCGACGGGCTCCTGTCGTCGCTGCTGCGGCCGTTCGGGCTCAAGGATGCCACGGTGATGTACACCGAGACCGCGGTGGTCATCGGCCTCGTGAACGTGTTCCTGCCGTACATGGTGCTGTCGATCGTCGCGTCGCTGCAGGCCATCGATCCCGCCGTCCCGCGCGCTGCGCGCAGCCTGGGCGCGACGCGCACGCAGGTGTTCCGGCGGGTGACGCTTCCCTTGTCGATGCCGGGCGTGATCGCGGGGTGCCTCATCGTGTTCTGCCTCGGATCGAGCGCGTTCGTCACGCCGGCCTTGCTGGGCGGCGCGGAGATCAAGGTGCTCGCGACGCTCATCTACCAGCAGATGATGATCCTGCAGAACTGGCCGTTCGCCGCGGCAATCTCGCTCGCGCTGCTCGTCATCGTGCTCGCCATCGTCTCGCTGCAGGTCAAGCTGCTCGAGCGCGGGCGCGCCGGAGTAATCGTGCATTGAAGACGCGCAGCGCACCGACGCTCCTCGGCATCTATACCGCGTGCATATGCGCGTTCGCGATCGCGCCGGTCATGATCATCCTGCTCGAGTCGCTCACATCCGCCAATCACGTGGCGTTTCCGCCGCCGGGGCTGTCGCTGCGCTGGTATGCCGAGATCCCGCGCCGTCCGGAGTTCGTGGCGTCGCTGACCACGAGCCTCGTCGTGGCCGCGATCGCGGCCACGGGCGCCACGGTGCTCGGCACGCTCGCGGGCTTGGCACTCGTGCGCTACCGTTTTCGCGGACGCGAGCTCCTGCAAAGCCTCTTCCTGTCGCCGTTGAGCCTGCCCGCCATCGTGCTCGGCATAGCGCTCCTCCAGTTCTACTCGACCCTCGCAATCCCGCGCAACACCGCGACCCTCGTCTTCGCGCACATCCTCTTCACGTGCCCTTACACGATCCGGCTCGTGTCGGTGTCGCTCACATCGTTCGACGCCAACCTCGAGCGCGCGGCGCGCAACCTCGGCGCGTCGCCGTGGATGGCGTTCCGGCGCGTGACGATGCCGCTGATCCGTCCGGGCATGGTCGCGGGACTCGTGTTCGCGTTCATCGTCTCGTTCGACGACATCTCGGTGTCGCTGTTCCTCGCGAGTGACCGCGCGATGACGCTGCCGGTGCGCGTCTTCACCTACATCGAGCAGAACAGCGATCCGTTCATCACCGCGGTGAGCTCGCTCCTCATTGTCATCGTCGTCGTGCTGGCCGCCATCATCGAGAAGACGATGGGCATCGGCCGGCTGTTCGGCGTGCGTTAGGAAACAAAGGGAACATGGCGCGACTGGAGCTCGTCAACCTGCGCAAGCGCTACGGCGGCGTCACCGCCGTCGACGGCATCTCGCTCACGGTCGATCACGGCGAGATCGTGAGCCTGCTCGGGCCTTCCGGCTGCGGCAAGACCACCACGCTCAACATGCTCGCGGGCTTCCTCACGCCCGACGAAGGCCAGATCCTGGTCGACGGCGCCGAAGTGCACGCGCTTCCGCCCGAGCGCCGCAACATCGGGGTGGTGTTCCAGAACTACGCGCTGTTCCCGCACCTCACCGTGGCGCGCAACGTGGCGTTC
>CAZIZD010000522.1:0-2596 GCA_964543615.1 uncultured Alcaligenaceae bacterium
GGTCGAGGCGCGCAGCTCGATGAGGCACCAGAGGAGCGTGGCCGCGAAGACCACCAGCAGCGCCGCGTACCAGAAGTGATCGGTGAAGCTCCAATACCAGGGATAGGACTTCCAGTTGAGGAACACCATGAAGTCGGGCAGGTCGCTCTTGTACACGCCATCGCGGCCGATCGAGCGCATGAGGTACATCCCCATCGCGTAGCCGCCGAGCGCGAAGAAGAGGCCGTGGCCCAGCGAGAGGATGCCGGTGTAGCCCCAGATGAGATCCATCGCGAGCGCGACGATCGCGTAGCACATGATCTTGCCGACGAGCGTGACCGTGTAGTCCGAGACATGGAAGACGCTGGTGGGCGGGACAAGAAGGTTTCCCACCGGCACCAGCACGAACAGGATGAGAGCCGCGATGCCGATGAACGCCCATGCGCGGCCCGACCACAGGCGGGGCAGCGTGCCGGTGCCGGGGGGCAGCGTGCCGGGAACGAGAGCGTGCGACGGCGCTTTCATCAGGCTTCGACCTGCCTTCCCTTCAGCGCGAACAGGCCCTGCGGACGCTTCTGGATGAAGATGATGATGAACACGAGCACCGCGATCTTCGCGAGCACCGCGCCCTGCCAGGCCTCGAGGAACTTGTTGGCGATGCCGAGGCCGAGGGCGGCGTACACCGTGCCCGCGAGCTGGCCCACGCCGCCCAGCACCACCACCATGAACGAGTCGACGATGTAGCTCTGCCCGAGGTCGGGCCCGACGTTGCCGATCTGCGAGAGCGCGCAGCCGGCAAGTCCCGCGATGCCGGAGCCCATGCCGAACGCGAGCATGTCGACCTTGGGCGTGCGCACGCCGAGCGCGCTCGCCATCTGCCGGTTCTGCGTGACCGCGCGCACGAAGAGGCCGAGGCGGGTCCGCGCAAGGAGGATGTAGACGAGCAGGAGCACGAGCGCCGCGAAGGCGATGATCGCGATGCGGCTGTACGGCAGCACGACGCCGGTCATGATCTCGATGCCGCCGGACATCCATATCGGGTTCTCGACCGTGACGTTCTGTGCACCGAAGATCGTGCGCACGGCCTGGATGAGGATGAGTGAGAGGCCCCACGTCGCGAGCAGCGTCTCGAGCGGGCGGCCGTAGAGATGACGGATCACGGTGCGCTCGAGAATGACGCCCACGATGCCGCTCACGAGGAAGGCGGCCGGGATCGCCAGCACCAGGTACCAGTCGAACGCCCCCGGCACGAACTTGCGGAACAGGTTCTGCACCACGTAAGTCGCGTACGCCCCGATCATGATGAGCTCCCCGTGCGCCATGTTGATGACGCCCATGAGGCCGTACGTGATGGCGAGGCCGAGCGCGGCCAGCAGGAGGATGGTGCCGAGCGAGATGCCGCTGAACACGCGCGCCGCGATGTCGCCTTTCATGAGCCGGCCCTCGACGGCGGAGAGCGAGCGCTCGGCCTCGACGCGGATCTCGTCGTCGGGCTCGACGAACTTGCCTTCTTTCTTGGCCGTGATGGCCATCAGCAGGGTGCGCGTCGCCGCGGCGTCGCTCTGCGCGAGCGCGCGCACGGCGGCGAGGCGGGTCGCGCGGTCGGAGCTCGCGAGCTGCACCTTGGCCTGCGTGAGGGTGAGCAGGCTCTTGATCTCCGGGTCGGATTCCTTGCCGAGCGCGGCGGCAATCGCCGGCAGCGCGTCCTCGTCCGCATTGCTCTGCAGCTCCTTCGCCGCTGCGAGGCGCACGGTGCGATCGGGGGACGAGAGCTTGAACGACGCGATCGCCGTCATGAGCGACTTGCGCATGCGGTTGTTGATGACGACGTCCTCGCGGCCTTCCGGCAGCGGCGCAACGGCTTGGCCCGAGGCAGCATCGACCGCCTTGTCGCCCTTGACGATCAGCACGAGCTTGCCGCCGGCCGTCTGCACTTCGCCGTCGAGCATCGCCTGCAGCAGGGGCAGCGCCGCAGCGTCGGCGCTGCCGACCAGCACGCCAATGGCCTTGTCACGGGCATCGCTCTCGCCCAGCGCGAGGTCCTGGACGACTTGCGCGGGCAGGGCCAGCGCGGCTCGCGCCGTCAACGCCAACAGGAGCACAACGAGGTAGCGCACGATTCTTCGCTTTAAAAAAAGCCGGCGCATCGGAGGCGAGCGTCAACGGCATCACCGCTCCCCTCTCCCGCGCCGGCGGGCTGTCACCCTTTCCCGTACCGCTTTACCGCGTTACCGCAGTCCTTCGCTACTTCTTCTCCGGCTCGTCCTTCTTCTTGTCGTTGCCGGCAATGAACGGGCTCCAGGGCTTGGCCTGCACCAGGCCCTTCGGATCCTTCCACACCACGTTGAACTGGCCGTTCGCCTGGATCTCGCCGATGAACACCGGCTTCCAGAGGTGGTGGTTCTTCTCGTCCATCTTCATCGTGAAGCCGTTCGGCGACGGGAAGGTCTGTCCCGCCATCGCGGCGATGACCTTGTCCGTGTCGGTGGACTTGGCCTTCTCGACGGCCTGCTTCCACATCCAGATGCCGACGTAGGTCGCTTCCATCGGATCGTTGGTGATGGGCTTGTCGGCGCCCGGAAGCTTGTTCTTCTTCGCGTAGTCGGCCCACTTCTTC
>CAZIZD010000523.1:0-1624 GCA_964543615.1 uncultured Alcaligenaceae bacterium
GGCGTCGGCGACGTCGTCGTCTGGGACAACGCGTCCCTCCTGCATTCCGCCACCCTCATCGATCCGGCGGACGCGCGCACGCTGTGGCGCATCACCGTGCTCGAGACCTCGGCGCAGGCAGCGGCGCCGGACGTCCTCGCGAAGACCTTCGCCGGAGCGATGTAGAACGCCACGGCCTACGCCGGCAAGGCCGGCGAGGTGCTACTTGTGGCCGGGACGCGGCAGGTCGGGCGCGGGCCGGCGTCCGTCGCGGATGTGCGCGAGCGCGAGCAACGGATGCCGCCAGAGCATGCGGGGGCCGGCGAAGCGCATCACGTCGCGAACGGCATCGCGCATCGACGCGCTGTAGCAGTGCACCTTGCAGTTCACGCAGGTGGGCTTTTCGTCGCCGAACACGCAGCGATCGAGCCGGCGCGTGGCATAGGTCATGAGCGCATCGCACTCCGCGCACAGGCCTTCGCGCACGGCGTGGCGCGCGTGGCAATGCAGCGTCACCATCGCGCGAATGGTGGCGAGCTCGCGTGCAAGACGCGGGTGGCGCGCGCGGTCGTGCACCCGGCGCGTCTGCGGGAGCGCGTGCGTGTCCACCGTACCTTCGTCAGGCATGGCGGAAGTATGACGGCCGCGGATTCCGGCTGGCATGACGCACGTCAATGCGGCGCGAGAGTCGGGCTGCCGTGTTGTAACATCGCGGCATGACGGTGCGACGCGCACTCGCGGTCCTTCTCGCCCTGCTGCTGCTCGGACTGCAGCAGGAAGCGCTCGTCCATCCGATCGCGCACCTCGGGGCACCCTCGAAGGAAACCTCGGCGCTCGGCACCCACGCATCCGAGCCGTGCCTCGAATGCGCGCTGCTCGCCGGCGGATTCAACGCCGCGGTCGCCGACGTCGCGCTCGTCGCGGCCGCGCCGCCCACCGCTTCCCTCGTCTTTCATTCGTATCGCTCGCGGGACGCCGACGCCCCCGCGTGGTTCGAAAGCCGCGCCCCACCCACTCTCCTGTAGCGCCCGCTCCGTTCCGCCGCGTCGCATGACGCGCGGCGTTGCATTCTTCCTTCAGGAGAAATCTCGTGTCCCTGCGATCCGTCTTGCGCGGCGCGCCGGCGTTTGCCTGCTCGCTCGCGCTCGTGCATGCCCTGCAATTGCACGCCCAGTCTGCCAGCACCACTGCCCGCCTTCCGTCCGTCGTCGTCACCGCCAACCCGCTCGGCAGCGAGCTCTTCGATCTCGTGAGCCCGGTGTCGGTGCTGTCGGGCGAGAAGCTCGATCTCTCCATGCAGCCCACGCTGGGCGAGCTCGTCAACACGCTGCCTGGCATCAACTCGTCGTATTACGGTCCCAACGCGAGCCGCCCCGTCATCCGTGGCCTCGACGGCGATCGCGTGCAGATCCTGCAAAACGGGCTCGCCTCGTTCGATGCCTCGGGCACCAGCGTAGATCATGCAGTGGGCATCGATACGCTGACCGTTCGCCGCGTCGAGGTCGTGCGCGGACCCGCAACCCTGCTCTACGGACCGACCGCGATCGGCGGGGTGGTCAACGTGATCGACAACCGCATCCCGCTCGAGCATGCCCCGGGCGTGAGCGGCGCGGCCGACTTCCGCTATGCCTCGCCGGCAACGGAG
>CAZIZD010000523.1:1634-2591 GCA_964543615.1 uncultured Alcaligenaceae bacterium
GGCTTCCTCGAGTTCGGCACCGAGCAAGGGTTCCAGTTCCATGTCGACGGATTCAAGCGCCTGACCAATGACCTGCGCATCGCGGGCTATGCGTACTCGCCGCAATTGCGGGCCACGCTTGCCCCGGATGACGCCGGTCCCTACGGCCGGCTGCCGAACAGCGCGAGCGACTCGGACGGCGGATCGGTCGGCGCGTCGTACATCGGCAGCAAGGGGTTCGCGGGCATCGCGTACACGCAGTTCGACTCCGACTACGGCACGGTCGCCGAGCCCGACGTGACCATCCGCATGAAGCAGCAGCGCCTCGACGCGGCAGCACAGTGGCGCGACCCCAACGACACGATCAAGTCCATCGACTTGAAGGTTGCAGGCTCGCGCTACGAGCACACCGAGTACGAAGGCAGCGAGGCGGGAACGCTGTTCAAGAACGACGGCTGGCAGGCGCGGCTCGACTTCGTCCATAACCCCATCGGTACTTTCGAAGGCGCGTTCGGCGTGCAGGCCGTCGACTTCGAGTTCTCGGCTCTCGGCGAGGAAGGATTCCTTCCGAAGACACACACGCAATCCGGGGCCGCATTCGTCTACGAGGAGACGCGGATCGGCGCGTGGAAGCTTTCCTTCGGCGCGCGCTACGACTACACGCGAGTCAGCGCGGACGAGGACGAAGCCTTCGGACCCGCGCTCGCACGCACGTTCAACTCGGGCGCACTCGCGCTGGGGGCGTCGTATCGGCTGGCGCCGCAGTGGTCCTTGGTC
Organism: uncultured Alcaligenaceae bacterium; assembly: GCA_964543615.1. GTDB lineage: Bacteria > Pseudomonadota > Gammaproteobacteria > Burkholderiales > Casimicrobiaceae > VBCG01. Next base: position 2,391 of record CAZIZD010000523.1, read on the forward strand.
GGTTCGGCCACCTTCACCTCACGGCCGCCGAATTACCAGGAACTCTTCGCCGACGGACCGCACGTCGCCACCGGCATCTTCGAGGTCGGCGATCGCGGGCTCGGCCTCGAGCGCTCGATGGGCTTCGACCTGGGCATCAAGCGCAAGGGCGACGACTGGAGCGGCAGTCTCACGGCGTTCTACAACAAGTTCGGCAGCTAC
>CAZIZD010000524.1:0-2588 GCA_964543615.1 uncultured Alcaligenaceae bacterium
CTTTCGAGGGCAGGCGGTCTTGTCGTCGATGTCGCACACGAGGGGCGCGCTGCGAGGCGTGCCCCTCTTCGCTTGGCTCCTTCTGGCTGCGCCGGGAACGGCGCGGTAGCGCATGGAAAAGCGCGCGCGCTTCTCGTCCGCCTGGCTGCCCTATGCGCTGGTGGCACCGCAGATCCTCGTCACGGCGGTGTTCTTCTTCTGGCCGGCCGGCGAGACGATATGGCAGTCGATGCTGGTGCAGGACGCGTTCGGCACCAACACGCAGTTCGTGTGGTTCGAGAACTTCACGGACCTCTTCCGCAATGAGGACTACCTCAACTCGTTCCGCATCACCGCGGTGTTCTCGCTTTCGGTCACCGTGATCGGACTCACGGTGTCCCTCGTCCTCGCGGCCTTCGCCGACCGCGTGATACGCGCCGCCGCGATCTACAAGACGCTGCTCATCTGGCCGTACGCGGTCGCCCCCGCGATCGCCGCGGTGCTGTGGCTCTTCCTGTTCAGCCCCACGCTCGGTCTCATCGCCCATTGGCTGCAGAGGGTCGGCATCCCGTGGAACCCGCTCCTCGACGGCACCGACGCGATGATCCTCATCATCGTCGCCGCGGTGTGGAAGCAGATCTCGTACAACTTCCTGTTCTTCCTGGCGGGCCTGCAGTCGATTCCCAAGTCGCTCATCGAGGCGGCCGCGATCGACGGTGCCGGGCCGGTACGCCGTTTCGCGACGATCGTGTTTCCGCTCCTGTCGCCGACCACGTTCTTCCTGCTGGTGATCAACATCATCTACGCGTTCATCGAGACGTTCGCGATCGTGGACGCGGCCACCGGCGGCGGTCCCGCGCGCGCGACCGAGATCCTCGTGTTCAAGGTCTACAACGACGGGTTCCGCGGCCTGGACCTCGGCGGGTCGGCCGCGCAATCAGCGGTGCTGATGGCAATCCTCGTCACGCTCACGTTCGTGCAGTTCCGGTTCATCGAGAAGAAGGTGCAGTACTGATGGTGGCCTTGCCATGATCGAGAACCGCCCCTGGCTCACCGTGGTGTCGCACGTCGTGCTGATACTCGGCGTGATCGTGGTCGCGCTGCCGCTGTACGTGACCTTCGTCGCCTCCACGCTCACGGCGGAGGAAGTGCTGCAGGCGCCGATGCCGCTCCTGCCCGGGGCGCATCTCGTCGACAACTACAGGCAGGTGCTGTTCGCAGGCTCGGAGAAGCTGTCGGCCGCGCCGGTGGGCCGGATGATGTTCAACAGCCTGGTGTCGGCGCTGGTGATCGCGATCGGCAAGATAGCAATCTCGCTCCTGTCTGCCTTCGCGATCGTCTACTTCCGCTTCCGGTTCCGCGCGTTCTTCTTCTGGATGATCTTCGTCACGCTGATGCTGCCCGTCGAGGTGCGCATCCTGCCGACGTTCAAGGTCGTGTCCGACCTCGGGATGCTCGATTCGTACGCGGGCCTCACCATTCCGCTCATCGCGTCCGCGACTGCGACGTTCCTGTTCCGCCAGTTCTTCCTCACGATTCCCGAGGAGCTCGCGGAGGCCGCGCGCATCGACGGCGCGGGGCCCATGCGCTTCTTCTGGGACGTGGTCATCCCGCTGTCGCGGCCGAACATCGCGGCGCTGTTCGTCATCCTCTTCATCTACGGATGGAACCAGTACCTGTGGCCGCTCCTCGTCACGACGCAGGAGTCGATGTACACGACGGTGATCGGCATCAAGCGCATGATCGCGGGCGGCGATGCCGCCACCGAGTGGCATCTCGTGATGGCAACGGCGATCCTCGCGATGCTGCCGCCCGCGCTGGTCGTCATCTTCATGCAGCGGTGGTTCGTGAAGGGCCTGGTCGACAGCGAGAAATGATGAATGGGCCCCACGCTCGCGACACCAGCAACCGCGCCGCTCGCTGTCCCCCGAAGGGCGCGGTTCGCGCTCGGGAACGCGCCTCGCGCTCACGCTGAGCCCCCGCGATGAGTGAACCGATCACCGACGAGGAGCTGGCCGCGCGTGTCGCGCGCGACCGCGACGTGCTGCTGCGCCTCCTGTCGGTCACCGCATCGCTCGCCGGCCTTTGCATCGCGGCGCTCGGCTTCCTAGAAGCCGTCGACCGTCCGGCGCTCGACCACTCGCTCGCCGACGAGGTCATCGCGTTCGACGCGTTCCTCTTCGTGGGCTGCGTCTACCTCATCCTGTGGGCGCTGCGCACGCGCGTGGCCAGGCGCGCCGCGAGCCTCGCGCGCATCGTCGACATCGTGTTCCTGTTCGCGCTGACGACGCTGCTGCTCGCCGCGGGTTACATCATCTTCTACCTCCTCTAGGCTTCCCATGGCGAAGGTCGAGTTCCGCGACGTGCGCAAGAGCTATGGCGACCTCGAGGTCATCCACGGGGTGACCACGAACGTCGCCGACGGCGAGTTCATCGTCATCGTCGGCCCGTCCGGCTGCGGCAAGTCGACGCTGCTGCGCATGGTCGCGGGGCTCGAGGCGATCACGTCGGGCGACATCGTCATCGGCGATCGCGTGGTCAACGCGCTCGAGCCCAAGGACCGCGACATCGCGATGGTGTTCCAGAACTACGCGCTCTACCCGCACATG
>CAZIZD010000525.1:0-2575 GCA_964543615.1 uncultured Alcaligenaceae bacterium
GACTGGGGCTACGCCCTGGCGCAAAAGGAGTTCGGCGCGCAGCTGGTCGACGTCGGTCCGTGGATGTCCATCAAGAATCCGAAGACCGGTCGCGACATCGTCGTGAAGGACGTGATCGCCGACGCCTTCCTGCAGCAGATCCTGCTGCGGCCGGCCGAGTACGACGTCATCGCCACGCTGAACCTCAACGGTGACTACATCAGCGACGCGCTCGCCGCCGAAGTGGGCGGCATCGGCATCGCGCCGGGCGCCAATCTCTCGGACACCGTCGCGATGTTCGAGGCCACCCACGGCACCGCGCCCAAGTACGCCGGCAAGGATTACGTGAACCCCGGCTCGGAAATTCTCTCCGCCCAGATGATGCTGGTGCACATGGGCTGGAAGGAAGCCGCGCAGCTCATCGAGGTTGGCCTCGAGAAGGCCATCGGCGACAAGGTCGTGACCTACGACTTCGCGCGTCTCATGGGCGGCGCCAAGCAGGTCTCCTGTTCGGGCTTCGGCCAGGCGATGATCGAGCGGATGTAGCGCCGGTCCCGACCGTTCGTCGGATGCACTGCAGAAAGACCCGCCGAGCGCGGGTCTTTCGCTTTCTGATTCCCGATCCCTGAAAGAAAAAGGGCCCGCTCGTGGCGGGCCCATGGAGAGCCTGTCGGCGGCCGGTGGCCGCCGGCAACGGCGGCGTCGTCAGCCGACCGACTGGATGTTGCTGGCCTGCTTGCCCTTGGGGCCTTGGGTCACGTCGAAGGAAACCTTCTGGCCCTCCTTGAGCGTCTTGAAGCCCTGCATGTTGATCGCCGAGAAATGCGCGAACAGGTCCTCGCCGCCGCCGTCCGGGGTGATGAAGCCGAAGCCTTTTGCGTCGTTGAACCACTTGACGGTGCCAGTTGCCATACTGCTTGTTCCTTTAGGATTTGAACGGGTGTCTGGCGGGCGCTTTGCGCGAGCTGCCGGAGGGTCCGTCCAGAGGGCGCGGGGCCCGGGGGGCGGTGCCGGGGAGGCGGACCGTAAAGTGCGCCAAACACCGGCTTTCTACGCGCATTGATCTTTCTGCGTCAAGCGGCCGCCGCCGGCCGGGCGGCGCTATGGTAAAAACTGTTGCAATCTTCAAACATTGACCCCAAATCGATCCGGAGTATCGTAGAAGGACATGCGGAACCAGGAACAGCGCGGTACGGTGCTCGAGGCCGAGAAGGCCAAGGTCAAGCCGCCTCCGCTGTACAAGGTGATGTTGCTGAACGACGACTACACGCCAATGGACTTCGTGGTCGTCGTACTGCAAACTGTGTTTGCCATGAGTCGCGAGAAAGCCACGCAGGTCATGCTGCAGGTGCATCGCGAAGGCATGGGGGTCTGCGGCACCTACACGCGCGAAGTCGCGTCGGCGAAGGTAGAACAAGTGATCAACATCGCACGCAAGCACCAGCATCCGCTTCAGTGCACGATGGAGGAGACGTAAGCGTTATAACCGCCATGGCGGCGAACCAACTGGCCACGAGCGAGAATGAAAGGGTGAAGGAAGGTCGATGATTGCGCAGGAACTCGAAGTCTCTCTCCACATGGCCTTTGTCGAGGCGAGGCAGAAGCAGCACGAATTCATCACGGTCGAGCACCTGTTGCTCGCCATGCTCGACAACCCCTCCGCCGCCGAGGTCTTGAAGGCATGCGGCGTCGACCTGGACGAGCTCCGGGGCGTGCTCTCGGACTTCATCCAGGAGCACACGCCCCGTCTTGCGCCGCACTCCGACGCCGACACGCAGCCCACGCAAGGCTTCCAGCGCGTGATCCAGCGCGCGATCCTGCACGTGCAGTCCTCGGGCAAGAAGGAGGTCACCGGCGCCAACGTGCTGGTGGCGATCTTCGGCGAGAAGGAATCGCACGCGGTGTACTTCCTCAACCAGCGCGGCGTCACCCGCCTCGACGTTGTCAACTACATCGCGCACGGCATCACCAAGACGCCGCAGCAGAAGCAGGAAAAGCAGGAGAGCAAGGGCGGCGAGGAAGACGGCGGCAACGAGTCGCAGGGCGCACTCGACGCGTACACGCAGAACCTCAACGCGCTCGCCAAGTCCGGCAAGATCGATCCGCTCATCGGCCGCGCGCACGAGCTCGAGCGCGTCATCCAGGTGCTGTGCCGCCGGCGCAAGAACAATCCCCTCCTGGTCGGCGAGGCCGGCGTGGGCAAGACCGCCATCGCCGAAGGGCTCGCGCGCCGCATCAACGAAGGCGACGTGCCGGAGCTCCTGCACGACTACCAGGTGTACTCGCTCGACATGGGCGCGCTGCTCGCGGGCACCAAGTACCGCGGCGATTTCGAGCAGCGCTTGAAGGCCGTGCTGAAGCAGCTCGCCGACAGCCCCAAGTCCATCCTGTTCATCGACGAGATCCACACGATCATCGGTGCCGGGGCGGCTTCTGGCGGCACGCTCGATGCCTCCAACCTCCTGAAGCCCGCCCTGTCCACGGGCGCGCTCAAGTGCATCGGCGCCACGACGTACGCCGAGTACCGCCAGATCTTCGAGAAAGACCACGCGTTGTCGCGGCGCTTCCAGAAGGTGGACGTGCCCGAGCCTTCGAT